>JBAUGC010000546.1:0-15887 GCA_049679485.1 Xanthobacteraceae bacterium | reverse complement strand
GCTCTGGTGCATTGCCCTTGGAAACAGTGCCGAGTGCCGGCGTTGCAATCCGGCCGCGCGCGCGGCGCGGTTCCGGGCGTGCACTCGAAGGTGTTGCGGCCGCTATTCGGAACCTACCCGTTCCCGTGATCGGCCGTGTCGAAGGCGGGGCACTTGTCCTGGATTTGCGTTGCCTCGAAGACGAGCCTGCATTCGTCACGAATTTCGCCCAGCTCGATCTCAGTGACAAGGTTGAGGCGCCGCGATGATTGTCGGCACTGCCGGCCATATCGATCATGGCAAGACCGCGCTCGTCTACGCACTAACAGGCGTCGACACCGACCGCCTTAAGGAGGAGAAGGCGCGCGGCATTACCATCGATCTCGGTTTCGCCTATCTGCCTGCGCCGAATGGCACCATACTCGGCTTCATTGATGTTCCCGGCCACGAGAAGTTTGTCCATAACATGCTGGCGGGAGCCGGCGGCATCGACTTCGTCTTGCTGGTCGTAGCTGCCGACGACGGCGTCATGCCGCAAACTCGCGAGCATCTTGCCATTGTCGATCTGCTCGGCATCGATCGTGGCGTTGTGGCGCTAACCAAAGTCGATCTCGTGCCAGCTGAGCGGTGCGAAGCGGTAATCGCAGAGATCGCGCAAACGATCGACGCTACTGGCCTTGCTGGATCCGAGATCATGCCCGTCTCGTCCGTTAGTGGCAAAGGTATCGAAACGCTTCGCGCCCGGTTGTTTGCTGCGGCGCAGGCCGTTGACCGGCGCGCTGCCGGAGGCCGTTTCCGCCTCGCTGTCGATCGCTCCTTCTCGCTCAACGGCGTCGGTACCGTCGTCACCGGCACCGTACTGTCGGGCGCTGTCAGCATCGGCGATCACGTGAAGATCAGCCCGGCAGGCATCTCCGCGCGGGTTCGCTCGATTCACGCGCAAAATCGTCCGACCGACCGCGGGCAAACGGGCGAGCGGTGCGCGCTCAATCTCACCGGCGAAGGGATCGCCAAAGATGCCGTGCGCCGCGGCGACGTGGTGCTTGATCCCGAACTCCACGCACCGGCCGACCGGATCGACGCATCGCTGCGCGTGCTCAGCTCCGAGTCAAGGCCGATCACGCAATGGATGCCTGCCCGATTGCATCATGCAGCGGCTGAGGTCGGTGCGCGGATTGCTTTATTGAGCGATGGTCCGATCTTGCCGGGCGAACAGGCGCGCGTGCAGCTCGTGCTTGATCGCCCGATTGCCGCTGCAGCGGGTGATCGCTTTGTGCTGAGAGATACGTCGGCGCAACGCACCATCGGCGGCGGTCGATTCATCGATTTGCGGGCACCCGGGCGCAAACGGCGAACACCCGAGCGCACCGCACGGCTCGACGCCCATGCCATCGATGATCCCGCGCGCGCCCTTGCCGCTCTGCTCAACTGCACCCCAGGCTATGTTGATCTGATTAGCTTTGCCCGAGATCGAGCGCTTGGCCCGGATGAAGTTGAGCGGATAGCAGCGACGCTCGCGCTGATTTGCATTCCCGTGCAAGGCGCAAGCGTCGCGCTATCGCGGGCGCGATGGCTTGAGCTCAAGCGGAACGTGCTTGACCGGCTCTCGGCGTTTCACGCCCAAAATCCAGATCTGCCCGGCATGGGGTTCGAACCGCTGCGTCGACAGCTTGAACTTCGATTGCCGGTGCCGGTGTTCACTGCGGCTCTGCAGACGTTTGCGAAAGTCAAAGAGGTTGCACTAGACGGCGCCTGGGTTCGGCTGCCGGGTCACGAGGCGCGTCTGACTGCCAGCGACGAAACCCTGTGGCGAGCGGTAAGACCTTTGCTCGCCGGCAAAGAACGCTTTCGCCCGCCGCGGGTTCGTGACATGAGCGGCATGATCGGCAGCGGCGAGGCCGAGATACGCAGGTTGTGCAAGCTGCTTGGTCGCCTCGGCAAACTCGATGAAGTGGCCCAGGATCACTTCTTTCTTCGCGGCACCGTCGCTGAGATGACGGAAATTGCCGCCGATCTTGCCGCCAAGGCGCCGGGCGGGCAATTCGCCGCCGCGGCGTTCCGAGATCGCCTCGACAACGGCCGGAAAGTCGCCATCCAGATTCTCGAATTCCTCGACCGGCATGGCGTGACGCTGCGGCGAGGCGATCTGCGCCGCATCAATGATCAGCGCGTCGAGTTGTTTCGGCGGCCGGCGGATGAGCAGGAGCCATCATCAAATACTGGAAGGGAATCGTCCCCGGTGGGGCGTCCGGACTTCAAATCCGGGAGGGGCCGCGAGCCGGTCTTTGGTGGGTTCGACTCCCACTCTCTTCCGCCAAAATCGCGGAGCGGCAAATAGTGGCATGCCGCCGAGGCCGGCGGCGCGATGAACCGCTTCAGTAAGCGCCGGAGTGGCGAGCCGGCGCAAACTCGCTCAGTTCGAGGGCCCGCGGTCGCGAAGGCCAGCGCGCTAATGCCGACATGTTTTCGAGCTCTTGCGTGTGCCCATTGTCTCCCCGCAAAGCCGTCAGGTACTCCCGTTGCCACCGATCCACGTCATAGTCGGTGACGACGGCGAGTAGCGCCTGATGACGAGCACGCCTTTCCTCGAGCGGCATCGTCAGCGCCTGTGCTATTGCGTTAGCGACCGACTCGGCGTCGTAGGGATTGACTAGGAGAGCGCGCCGAAAATCGACGGCAGCGCCGGTGAAGCGCGACAGGATCAGTACCCCAGGATCATCCGGATCCTGAGCGGCGACATATTCCTTGGCTACAAGATTCATGCCATCGCGCAGTGGCGTCACCAAGCCTACGCGTGCGGTGCGATAGAGCCCGGCGAGAACCGATCGGCTGTAGACCCGGTTGACGTAACGAATTGGTGTCCAAGAGACTTCGCCGTACTTGCCGTTGATACGGCCAGCCGCGGTATTAGCGGCCTCCTCGAGTTCAGCGTATTCGGGAATCCCTGAACGGTTTTTCGGTGCGATCTGCAGGTATGTGACCTTGCCGACCCAATCGGCGTGATTGGTGAGGAAAAGATCGAATGCGTCGAGGCGCTGAAGCAGACCCTTGGAATAGTCGAGCCGGTCCACTCCGATCATAAGGGTGCGGTCACCGAGGCTTGCGACAAGTTCCTTCACCAGCGGTGAGCGCACGTTCCGGCGAGCGAGCCGTTCAAACGCGCGCGGCTCGATGCCGACCGGAAAGCTGCCGATACGGGTCTGCTTGCCGTCGACATTGAAAGTAATCTGGCGACCCGCGGTTTCGAACACGCGCATTTCATGCGTGGTATTGCATTCGGACATCACATAGCGAACGAAATTTCCCGCGTCGCTTTCGGTTTGAAAACCCACCACGTCGTGGTCGAGCAACAGCGGAATGAGCTGCTCGTGGTTTGGCAGCGAAGTCAAAATCTCTGGAGGCGGGAATGGGACGTGAAGGAAGAATCCCATTCGATTGGCATGGCCGCGCCGACGCAACACGGAAGCGATCGGGATCAAATGGTAGTCGTGAATCCAGAGCAGATCGTCTTCTTTGATGACCTTTTCGAGCTCGGTCGCGAAGTGTTCATTGACCCGGAAGTAGCCACTAAGATCCCGGCGCGCGAACTCCGCGAGATCAAGCCGGTAATGCAGGATCGGCCACAGCACCCGATTGGCGAAACCGTTGTAGTATTCCTGAAAGTCGTCGCTCGCGAGGTCGGTGACGACATATTCGACGTTCTTGTGGGTGACGGATCGCGTTTCCCGCTCCCCGGTGGCGACCTTGCCGCTCCAACCCAGCCAGACGCCACCGTTCTGCTGCAGTGTTGGCCGCAGCGCCACCTCAAGCCCGCCCGCGCGTTTCGCGCCATCGCCCGATGGAACCGAAACCCTGTTTGAAACGACGACTAGTCGTGCCAATACCGATCCTCCCAACTCCGCGACAAGCGCATTGCCGTCAAGATCAACCCGGCCATCGAGTAAGTCTGCGGAAAATTTCCACAAAGCTGACCGCTTTGCAGATTAACATCCTCCGCGAGAAGTCCGTAGCGGTTGCGATAGCGCAGCGCATCGTTAAACATATCGATGGCTTCCTCGCGGCGACCGAGCTTCCACCACACGTCAATCAGCCAAAACCGGCAGATCAGAAACGCTGACTCCGGTAGGCCGAAATCGTCTTCCCCAGCATAACGCATAACGTGCTTGCCGCGCAAAAGTTCCGCCCCGATCGCGTCTACAGTCCGCACGAACCGCGGGTCGTCCACTTCGACCAGGCCGATTTCGGGTAAAAGCAGAACGCTGGCATCGAGATCATCGACGCCGATGGCAGCCGTGAAGGCGCCTCTTTTTTCGTTCCACGCCTGCTCGATCAGCCGAGACTGAATGCTGTCGGCGATGCTTTTCCATTCAACGGCGCGGTCCATTAATCCGAGATGCTGGGCAATGGCGGCAAGTCGATTGCATCCGGCCCAGCACATGGAAACCGAGTGGGTGTGTACACGCATTCGCCCGCGATATTCCCAGATACCGGCGTCCGGGTCGAAAGCGGTCCGCTTGCAGATGACGCCGACGCGCTCCAGCAGGTGGAACAAGCCGGCGTCGCCCGGGCGTGGCAAACGGCGATCGAAGAACATCGGCATCGCGGCGAGAATGATGCTGCCATAGGTGTCATGCTGCAGCATGCCGTTGGCTGCGTTACCAATGCGCACCGGCCCGTCACCGCGATAGCCTTTCAGATTTTGTGCAATCTCTTCGTCCATACTATCGGTCGGCACGATGCTGTAGACGGGCCGTATGATTTCTTCGGAGGCGATGCCGAGGATGAACGAGATAAAATCCTCCATAGTCTGGGTAGCGCCGACGCGGTTGAGCGCTTTGACGACGAAGTAGGCGTCGCGAAGCCAGCAAAACCGGTAATCCCAGGTGCGTCCGGAATGCGGCGCCTCCGGGATCGACGTGGTATGCGCAGCGATAATTGCGCCGGTCTCCTCGAAGTTGCTGAGCTTGAGCGTGATGGCGGCACGGATAATGACGTCCTGCCAGTCGTAAGCGATCGACAGGCGGCGCACCCACTCGGTCCAATAGTCCCGCGTGCGGTCGGCGAATTCGCGGCAGGTCGTCGACAGGTCGGCGGGAAACGGCTCGTCCGGTCCCATGACCAGATACATCGGCCGAGTCAAAACGAACGGGGCCTCGCGATCGATGTAGGACAACGGTGCATCGGTCGTCAGCCTGATGACGGAGTCGGCCTCCCGTAAGGTAATGTGATTACTGCCGATGGATTTGGACTGCATCGGCTTGCCGTACTGGTACGTCGGCCTGAAGCGGATGGTGATCCGCGGCAGTCCGGCGATCGGCTCGATGATGCGAAAGAGCTGCGGTGGACGGAAAATTCGATCGTAGGCGCGGAAGCGCGGCGCGAAATCAGTGATCTTGACGGAACCGCCATCGTGGTCGGTCAGGATCGTTGAGACCACGGCGGTGTTGCGCACGTACTCGGAGCTGTAATCCACCATTCCGTCGAGCACGACGTCCGAAAAGCCTTTTTCCTCATCGCCCGCGAGCAAACGGGAAAACACCGGATCGCTGTCGAAGCGTGGGTAGCACCACCACACCAGGCGCGAAGACGGCTCGAGCAAAGCGGCCGTGCGGCCATTGCCGATGACGGCTAGATCCAGCCCGAAATCATTCATTGCCGATCGCTTCCCTCGCGCTCGCAAAGACTGCCAAGCCAGCTGCGAACCTCGTGAGGCGATCCAAATATCCCATTTGCTCCGGGCATGAAACGTTCGACCGAGTAGCCAATGCCGCCGAGTGCCGGCAGTATCTTGAATACGGATACGTCGGTCGTGTCGTCGCCGACGAATATCGGCTTACGACCATGGAACGGGGGGGCCTTCATCAGCTCTTGGACCGCTGTTCCCTTGCTGAAATGGCTCGACTTGATCTCGATAACCGCCTTGCCATGCAGGACTTCAAGATTTTGAAGTCCGACGCGCGAAACAATCGCCGCCATCTTGGTCTTGAGCGTTTCCTCCATTTTAGGGGCCAATCGATAATGCACAGCAAGCGATGTAGTCTTGTCCTCGACGATCACACGCGGGTCGACGTTCGCCGCGGCTGTGACCAGCTTGCGCACGGAGTCATTGATTGCGTCGGCATACCGGGCGTACGTTGGCGCATCGGCGGAAAGTCTCATTTCGGCGCCATGCCCGCCGATTGCGGGTAAGCGAAGGGGCGCAAACAACGTGTCGATGTCGCATATCAGGCGGCCGCTGACTAATGCCAGCGCGCCCCCGCACTTACGGTGCAGCTCTTTAAGCGACGAACGCAGCGCATCCGACACGACGACGCTGCCGGGAGTGATTGCTACGTCCAGGATGGTGCCGTCGATGTCGAGGAGTAATGCAGTCGACTCAAGGTCGCGCGGACACGGAAGCGCGGACGACGTAGACGAAGAATGAAGAGCCATTTCTGTGGGCATCGCTGAACCTGAGGCGGAAAGGGCGGTGTTGTCTTTAATAAACCAGACCAACGGGCATCGCCGGAACACGGCACGCAGCGCAACCAACCCGGCACGATCGACGCAACACCCTCCGCGATGACTTTGTCGAAGCAGTGTTCATCGCTGGGAAAATGTGAGTAGCTTCTGGGAGATGGCTCGTGCGGTAACGCACCAGGCAGCAAAAAGTTCCGCTGCTGCCCGGCGAATTGGGCAGGTACGGGAAATGTCTATTTTGCAGCCCTTCCGAACCGCTATTTCCGCGGTTCCCCGCTATGGCGGCGCGTCGCCGTGCGGCGACGGGAATTCGGCGAGACAGCATGGTGCAGCAACGCGAGTTTGCCGCGATCGCCCGTGGCGACCATGTCAGCGAGGGTTACGCGGTCGAGAACATCAGACATCGCATCGCGAACTTTCGTCATCATCAGCCGGACGGTGCAGTTTTTCACGTCCTTACAGTCGCTGCATGGCCGATACGCGGTGCGGCTGGCGCAAGCGATGGGCGCCAGTGGGCCGTCGATTGTGCGAATGACGTGACCGACTTTGATGTCACGCGGCGGGCGCGCAAGCATGTAGCCGCCGCCGGGGCCCTTTCTGCTGTACACAATGCCGGCGTTGCGAAGATCGCCGAGAATCGCATCGAGAAATTTCTTCGGAATGTTATTGGTTTCGGCGATCTCGATAGCTTGCGTCGTCTCTCCCGGTTCAAGCGTGGCGAGATGGGTGAGCGCCTTGAGGCTGTATTTTCCCTTGGCAGTGAGCATGTGCGGCGACTTTGGCGTGTAGCGGCCGGTTCTATAACCTATAAATATTATCGATCAAAGAAGTTTCGGCGAAATGCGAAGGGAGGGTGGCCGCGCGCCGGCATGGGGCGTAGCGCCTATCGTACCGGCAAATCCTCTGAAGGGGCCAGCGCCAGCCGCCGGCTGACGGGGAACAGCTGCAAGTCATAGCGGTGGATCACCCACCCCCAAATCCCCATCGGTGCCTTGAGCATTACCAGGATGGCGATGGCGCCCATCAGCATCAAATAAATGGTGCCATAGTCGGCCAGCAACTCGCGCAGCACGATATAAACCAGCATGCCGATAAAAGGGCCTTCCAGCGTGCCGATACCGCCGATCACGACCATGAAGATTACGACGACGGTCCAGTCGTTGATGCTGAAGCCGGCCTCCGGCGAAATGCGGAGTTTTTGCAGGAAGATCAATCCGCCGATGACGCCGGTGCAGGCTGCGGTAGCGAGGTAAATGATGAACTTGGTGCGAAACGTGTTGACGCCAAGGCTCGCCGATGCCGGCTCTGAATCGCGGATGGCGGTCAAAGCGAGGCCATGGCGGGAGCGCAACAGAAAATACACGATTGCAAACACCGCTACGGCGATTGCCAGCGACAGGAGATACAAGATTGCATCCCGAGCGTCTCTGTTAGACGAGATCTCACGCAAAATGGCGGGCGTGAGCGAGAGCCCGGAGCCGGCGCCGAGCACCGCGATGAGACTCGCGAATAGCATGAATACTTCGGATACGACCCAGGTGCCGATCGCAAAATATGCGCCGCGCAATCGGAACACAGCGAAGGAGACCGGAATAGACATCAGGCCTGCGAACGGCCCGGCAAGTAACAGCGCCAGATACACATTCGTGTTCCAGACGCCGGTCAAATAGAACAGGGCGTATCCGCCAAGGCCGACGTAAGCCTGCTGACCAACCGAAGCCAGCCCGGCATATCCTGCAAGCAGGTTCCAAAGCTGCGCCAGCGCGACGTAATATGCCATTTCGCCGACCAGCCGCATCTCGCCGGCGTCGCCCCACCACGGCATCGCCACCAGTACCGCAAGGAGCAGCACCGCGAAAACAGCGAAGACGCGGCTTGCTTTGGTCGCCCGCTCGACGCGCACCGACTCCATGTCAGTCTCTCGTCCGTGGGAACAGCCCGCTCGGGCGGACGATCAGGATAGCGATAAACGCAAGATGTCCGGCCAAGATTTGCCAGGTCGGATCCAATGCTGCGCCGATGGCTTGGGCGAGGCCAAGCACCACGCCGCCGATGAGCGTGCCCCACATGCTGCCAAGCCCGCCAATGATGACGGCCTCGAAAGCCAGGATCAACCGGATCGGTCCCGATGAGGGCGCGAAAATCGTTCGGATGCCAAACAGGATCCCGGCAAGCGCGGTGAAAATCATCGCGATGCCGAGCGCGAGAGCGTAAAGCTTCAAATTGTCGATACCCATCAGCTCGGCGGTACTGGCATCGTCGGAGACGGCGCGGAAAGCGCGGCCCAGCCGGGTGCGGTAAAACAAGAGCTGCAAACCGGCGATGGCAAGGGTCGCCACCGCGAACACCACGAGCGGATAGACGCCAACAGACAGGCCACCCGGGAAATGCAAGCTCGCCGTCTCGATAGCGCCTTCCTGAAGCCGATGGTCGTAAGCACCAAAGCCCTGCAACAGTCCGTTCTGGATGATGATCGAAATTCCGAAAGTGACCAGAAGCGGCGGCAGTAGCCCGCCGCTGAGCGTCTGATTCAGTAGCCCGCGTTGCAATGCATAGCCAAGTGCAAACATCACCGGCACGACGATGAGAAGGCTGAAGAACGGATCGAGCCCGGTGGTCTGCGTCACCACCAGGGCAACATAGGCCGAGAGTACGATGAGGTCGCCGTGCGCAATGTTGACGAGCCGCATAATGCCGAACGACATCGACAAGCCCATCGCGAATAGCGCATAGAATCCGCCGAGCAGACCGCCCTGGATGAGAATATTGATCCAATCCACCTCAGCCCGCCCTACATTCCGAAGTAAGCCGCGGTGATCGCGGTGCGGTCGAAACCCTCGGTCGGCGCGGTCAATGCAAGACGGCCTTCCTGAAAGCAGTAAAAGCGCACCGAGGCGTCCAGCGCCCGGTTGATATCCTGTTCGACCAGAACGACAGTGGTGCCCTCGGCCGCGATCGCGGTCAGGCATTGATAAATGTCGCGGATGACGACCGGCGCCAGTCCAAGCGACAGCTCATCGCACAGCAACAGCCGCGGATTGGACATCAAGCCGCGGCCGATCGCGGCCATCTGCTGTTGCCCGCCCGACAACGAGGGCGCGGGCAGGTGACGAAGTTCATGCAGGCGCGGAAACAGTTCATAAACACGCTTGAGGTTCCATGGCCCGGCACGCTCGCTGTGTGTGCCGAGCAAAAGATTCTCCTCGACCGAAAGGCTGGGAAACAGCCGGCGTCCTTCCGGCACCATTGCGATGCCCAGCCGCACGATCTCGTGCGGAGTCTTGCGCCCGATCGGCTGACCATCGAACATCACCATTTCCGGTGCAGTCGGCAAAGCGCCGGCGACCGCGCGCAGAAACGTGGTTTTACCCGCGCCGTTGGCGCCGATGATGGCGACCGTCTCGCCTTGTTCGACGGCCACATTGATGCCGAACAGCGCCTGGAAGTCGCCGTAGAAAGCGGAGAGATTTTGGGTCTGCAGCAGTGTCACGACACGGGAATGCCCATATACACTTCGCGCACTCGCGCATCGGCCATGACCTCGTGTGGATTACCTTGGGCGAGCAGTTGTCCGAAATTCATCACGACCAGCCGACCCGCCACCGAAACCAGCGCGTGCACGATATGCTCGATCCAGACAATTGTGGTGCCGCTGGCATGGATTTCCTTGATCGTGTTGACCAGCTCGCCACATTCGTATTCGGTCAGTCCGCCGGCAATTTCATCAAGCAGCAAAAGTTTCGGCTGGATGGCGAGCGCCCGCGCGAGTTCGAGCCGCTTGCGCTGGAGCAAAGTAAGCGTGCGTGCCGGTACGTTGGCCTTGTCATAGAGTCCCGTAACTCTGAGCACGTCGCTGCAGCGCTTGTAGCTTTGACGCTCGGTTATACCGCCGCCGAAGATCGCCCCGACCAGGAGGTTCTCGAACACGCTCATGTTGGCGAACGGGTGCGGAATTTGATAGGAGCGCCCGATCCCCAAGCGCGAACGTGCATGCGGCGGCTTCGACGTCATCTCGGCTCCGTCGAACATGATGCGGCCTGCGCTCGGGGACACGTCGCCGGTGATCAAGTTAAACAATGTCGTTTTGCCCGCGCCATTTGGACCGATCACAGCGAGCGCCTCGCCGCTTTCGACGACGAGGCTTACGGTATCTACGGCCTTGAGAGCGCCGTAGGATTTGGACACTGCGTTCAGTTCCAGGAGGACCGTCATAAACAGCTTTTATATAAAGCCGCCGCGCGGGTCGCGCGGCGGCGGTATCGCGCTTACCAAGCGACTGTCTCAGGAATATTGAATCGCCGAGAACGGCCGGTCGAGCGGGATTTCTGGCGCGGGCTTGTTGAAGACGATGTTCAAGTCGTACTTCCACTTGGTGCCTTTTTCCCACTGCCCACCGACTAGCGGCGTCGTGCAGACGTTCGGCACCGGATTGGTCGGCCCGCCTTTCCACGTGATCGGGCCAACAATCGACTGATAGTCGGTCTGTGCGATAGCATCACGGATCGCGGCCGGCTCAAGCTTCTTGGTGCGCTTGAGCGCGTCGATCGCGACCCCGAGATTTGCCAGCTTGAAGCCAAGCGGCTGGGTCCACTGCTTGCCGCTCGCCTTCTCGTAAGCGTCGCAATACTGCTGGGCCGTCTGGCCAGTCAGGCCGGACTTGAACGGGTGATGATGTGACCACCACACCTCGGTCGACATGCCAGCGCCTCGGTCGCCCAGCGCCTCGACGGCGGTGGGGAAGAGGAGTGCCTTCGGCGGCGTCACGATCTTGGGCTTGTAGCCCTGCTGCGCGCATTGCGTCCAGAAGATCGCGAATTGCGGCGGGTTGAAAATGCCGCAAACGATGTCCGCCTTAGTCTTTTTCATCTCGGTGATCTGGGCAGTGAAGTCGTCCGCCAGCGGCGGATAAAGCCCAAGGTGGTGGACATCGAAGCCGTGGCTCTTGATGGTGGCCGGCAGCCCGTGCACCGGATCGCTGGCCGCGACGCCGTCGGGATCGTTGGTGAGCATCGTGCATACGATCTTGTTGGTCTGGATCGTCAGCCACATCCCCGCGTACATGTTGGCAACTTGGTCGAAGCCCCAGAAGAAGTGATAGGTCCATTCGAACCCTTTCTTCGGGTCGCCCTTGCGGCCGAAGAACCAGGCCTGCCACGGATCGTCCGAGGTGATGCAGGGCACGCCGGCAAGCTCGCACTGGTCGGCTACCGGATTGGTCGTATCCGAAGTCGACGAGGCGACCATGATGTCGACTTTGTCGTTATTGATGAGCTGCGTCGCCACTTCCGACGCGCGGTTCGGGTTCGATTGGCTGTCCCTGTTAAGGATCTCGACGCGGTGCTTCTGGCCTGCGACCATGATGCCATCGCCCAAAAACTTGCTCACGCCCTCGGCAACCCATTTCGAAGGCTCACCGAACGCGGCGATCGGGCCGGTTTCCGGCGTGATCATGCCGATCTTGATGATCTTGCTGGCCGCGCGGGACGACTGAAACGTCCACGGTGATGCGATAGCGCTGGCGCCGCCGGCGGCGGCAAGCTTAAGGATTCTGCGGCGATCCCGGTTGACCTTGTCGTTTCGCGGATCCTTCACTCCCCATTTCATTTTCATCACTTCTCCTCCCTTTAGTCATTAGTCATTTGTTCGTGAGGTCGCCTCGCTTGGGCAAGCGGATGGGATCAACCCCACGGAAATCCCATCATCGCAGACGTTGCATCCCTAGGCTATGGGCCTAGCCGCCGCACTTGCATATGGCAGTGGCGTTGCCTCACCGAGGTCCACGCCCAAATGCCGCAGCCGCCAGACACAAATTAACGCCGACGGACGGAGGCACCTCCAAGCTTGAAAGGTGGGCACCACGAGGCCGGGTGTGAACAAATTGTCCTCCTGACGCGCGACAAGTGTGGCTACCGCTCCGCCAAGACGGCGTTCACATCTTCAACAGCTGTTTGACCCACGTCGCCTGATTGCGAAAACCAGCCCTCTCCCTTGTTGCTAATGACTAATGCTTTGAGTTTTTTTGTCCCGCAATGTAGAGCATATGGCCCACAATGCGGTCAAGCATGGACCGCCTCGTCTCCGTTAGGGATTCAGCGATCTTCTACGGCCGAGTTCAAATCACGAAGAGTGCGGATTGGCGCGTCAAACCGTGAGCGAAAGCGATAGTTCAAGCAGCCGCGGTGTCCAGGTGATTGCGCGGGCCGCGAACATATTGCGCGTGCTTGAAGATAAGCCTGAAGGTCTCACACTTGCCGAAATCGCGCGAAAGGTCGATTTGGCGCGATCTACCGTACAGCGGATCCTGACTGCATTGGCGGCGGAGGATTTCGTCATTGAGGCGCACCCTGGTCGCGGTACTCGCATCGGCCCGGGACTGGCAAGGATTGCCGCTTCACTGGCGTCAAACTTGACCGAACTGTTGCATGCGCGACTGGTCGCGCTACGCGATGAAGTTGGCGAGACCGTAGACTTATCCGTCCTGACGGGCGGTTCGGCGGTTTTCGTCGATCAGATAGCGGGTAAGCAACGGCTAGTTGCGGTCTCAGCGGTCGGCCAGCGTTTTCCCCTCCATTGCACCGCAAACGGTAAGGCCATGCTCGCCTGCTATCCAAACAAACAGGCGGCAGCCCTCGTCGAAAAGAGTGTCGCCATGCATCCGGAACATCCGCTTGACCACCGCGCCAAGCTCTTGAAAGACATTGCGGCGGCGCGGCGCCACCATATCGCTTTCGATTTAGGCGAACACGATTCCGGGATTGGCGCCGTCGGTGTGGCCGTCCTGGATTCGTTCGGGCGTCCGGTCGCAGTATCGATTCCGGTGCCATGGTCGCGCTTCGACGAACGGCGGAAGGCTCTGACAAAGGCCTTGCTGCGTTTTCGCCGCGACATGCAGGCGGTTGTGACCGGCGGGGGAAATTATTGCAACAAACGGCGCTCAAGAACGTCTCCGGTGACTTGAGCTTAGGCCTCGTAGTTGTGGACAAAATCGTCCGGAACGTTCGGCCCCCAAGCATAGAAGGAATCGTCCGGCGGCTGATCGCCCGCCGGCCAATCGCAGGTTGGCGGAATGTAATCGATATCGGCGGAATATTCGCTAAAGCTCCCCCACGGGTCCTGAACGTAGTGGAAGAAATTGGAGCCAAGCACATGGCGGCCCAAGCCCCAACCTTTGGCGAACCCCTTTTCCAGCATGCGCATGGCGCCGGCACCGATCTCGTCGACTGATCCAACATCCCAGCTGAAGTGGTGATGGCCCGGCGCATTCGAACGCGCGAAGGCGATCATGTGGTGATCGCTGCCATGAATGCCGTGCATGAACGCGATATTGTCGCCGGAATAGTCGGAGACGCGCATGCCGAGCACCCGCGTGTAAAATTCAATCGCTTTAGGCACGTCGGTAGTGAACATAAGGACGTGTGAGAGACGCCGGGGCCGTGTTCGCGGCATCGCGCTGCGAAACGGCGCGCCGCGTTCACCCGGGCCGACTGATTTAAATCCGAAATGAGTTTTTTCGTCAGGCGACGATTTCGCGGCGACTTTGATTTCCACCAGGACGCCGTCGTGATCGCGAAACCATATCCCGTTGGAATCGACTCCGGGGGGCGGATCGAGGCGCTCAATTCGCATGGCCTGCAGCCGCTCGGCGAAGCGCTCGACGTCGTCTTCAAATGCGCCAAACGACACATAGCCGTATTTCTTCCGCGGGCCTTCGCCGATCGTTCCCCACAAATGCGGATGCCCAAGGGTTTTAAGGGTGACGGTGTTGCCACGCTCGCCGACGTCGAGGCCAAACTCCCCGTAGAAGCTTTTCGCTACAGCGAGGTCCGGAACGACGAAGTGAAAATGATCGACTGAATGGATACCGAGTTCGCCCGGCCGCCGGGTTGGTGCAATGAAACCTTGGATCGCAGTCATTGCGCTTCCTCTTCTTCTTTGGCGGCCTTCTTCCGCGAAATAAAGCCCCGCAGTTCACTGCACGGAGGCGATCACTGCACGGTTTAGTCGGCAAAAAATATATTTGTCAATGAAAAATAATTTATCCTTGCCCCTATAGTCGTGTTTGGGCATCATGCCTCCATGAATAAACTGGCGAAATTCGACCGCGCAGCAACGCAGGCCGATCAGGCCTATGAGGCCTTGCTGGCGGAAATCCTGGATTGCCGGCTCGCGCCAGGCGCGAAAATCACCATTAGCGATGTCGCGGCGCGACTTGCCCTCAGCCCTGGTGCAATTCGCGAGGCGCTCTCCCGGCTCGCCGCGGAGAAGTGGACAGTCGCGACCGCGCAGAAGGGGTATTCGGTCACGCCGGTATCAGCCGATGAGCTGCGGGACCTGACGCGAACGCGGATCACGATCGAACAGCTTTGTCTGCGCTCCGCAATTGCAGATGGCGACGTCGAGTGGGAGACGGCAGCCGTCGGCGCCTATCACCGGCTTCACCGCATTCCGATGTTGGTTGCGGATGGTATCTCACGCGTTAATCCCGCTTGGGCGGTCGCGCACACGACCTTTCATGCCGCTCTTGTGGCGGGCTGCGGCAGTCCGTGGATGCTGACGTTGCGCGCAATGCTTTATGCGCAGAGCGAGCGCTACCGGCATTTGTCAGTCGCGCTGGCCCGCGAAGATCGTGATATTGACGCCGAGCACGAGCGCATCCTCAACGCATGCCTTGCGCGCGACACGGAAAGTGCTTGCACAGCAATCGAAGATCATCTCCGGCGAACGTCAAACATCTTGCTGACTTCGCCGCTGTTCTCGTTTGGACAGGGGTAACCTGCAAGGCGAAGAGCGGGATTAGCGAATCGGACTCGAAAAACGTAACGGGAGGAGAAACCATGAACAAACCCGCAAGTGTGCACAGCATTACCGCCCCGACGGTTTCAGAGCTGGTCAATCGCGCGCGCGAGCTCGCGCCGCTGTTACGCAAGAACGCGGCGGCGAGCGAAGCCAATCGACGGGTCGAGGAGGAGACAATTCAGGCGCTGAGAAAAGCCGGCTTGATGCGGGTGTGTACGCCGAAGCGATACGGCGGTTGGGAAATGAATACCCGCGCGATGCTGGACGTCAGTGCCGCGATCGCCGAGGCGGATGGCGCCGCGGCGTGGGTCGTGAACCTCAACAACATCTGCTGTTGGTTGACGAGCCTGTATCCCGTCAGAGCCCAGGACGAAGTGTTTGGCGACAATCCGGATACCTGCGTGTCCGGGGTGCTTAATCCGACGGCTACCGTGAAAAAAGAAGCCGGCGGCTATCGCATCGTTTCCGGCACGTGGCACTACAATTCCGGCGGCTGGCACGCGGAGTGGGCTGTCCTTGGCTTTCCGATCGTGAACGATGCCGGCGAGATGGTTGATCAGGGCAACGCTTTGATACCGATGACCGATCTCAGGCGCGAGGACACCTGGTTCGTCGCCGGCATGAAAGCGACCGGCAGCATCGCGTTGCATGCC
>JBAUGC010000545.1:0-2515 GCA_049679485.1 Xanthobacteraceae bacterium | reverse complement strand
GCTCATGCCCGCGCCGGCAGCAGGACCGTTGACGGCGGTTACGACCGGATACGGCAGATCGCGCAGCCGCCTGATGAAGGGATGGAACAGGGTCTCCAGCGTCCGGCCGGCGCCGCGCTTCGCTAGTCCGTCGTCGCCGCGTCCTTGTAGGTTGGCGCCGGTCGAAAATGCGCGGCCCACGCCGGTCAACACGAGGCAACGGGTATGCTCGTTCGACGATGCCAACGCATCGAGGGCTTCGGTCATGCCCTTGAGCATCTCCGGCGATACCGCGTTAAGCACGTCAGGATGGTTCATGCGCAGGACGGCGACCGCGTCGTCGCGCTCCAGGCTGGCGCGTTCGAACTCCATGTACGTCTCCCTTGGTGTGCTCGTCCTCGATGCAGGCGCGAAGTCGTCCGGGCGAGCCGGCGCGCAATGCCTTAATACGTGGGAACGGTATCAGGGCGCGTCTGAGAGCTAAAGCGCTTTTGGTTTCGTGGCCAGCGTCGCCCCTGTGATCCCCGTAGCGAGCTTTTCAGATCGGATCAGCGGACTAACCAACAACTATTATACGGTCCGTTCATCGGTACAGCGTGACGCTGATGATTCCGCCTAGGTCACCTTCGCTGGCGCCTTCTTTCGGGAAGCCGGTAATGTCGATTTCCCCCGCGGGGGAGCCGTGGCAGGCAAGGCAGCTGCGGCCGTAATATTCTGGAAACAGCGTACGCTGCGCCGCCACACCATTTTTTGCAGCTGTGGCAGTATAGGGCTGATCTTTCGGCCAGGATGACGCCATCAGCCGTGTCTGTATGGCCTCAAGCTCCCATTCGTCCGGGCGGACCTTTGGGTTGCGGATCAGCCCGGGCGGTGCGGTCACTTTCATCTCGGCGACGCCCGCTGCCCGCCGACCGAAGGCCTCGTTCACCAGGCGCCCGAACACGGCGGGAATGAATCCCTTGAACCCCACGCCTTGGCGATTGATGGTTTCCTGGTGGACGTCCATGACTTCGGCAATGGCATCCATCTGCATGTGAACAAGCTTGCCCTGAAGCGAGTTCGGCGGGATTGCTGAAGGGTCGATCTCGGCGGTCTGCTGATAAAGTTTGCTGGCTTCGGCCAGCACCATTTTTGCATCAATGCCTTTGTTGCCTACATTCGGATCGTTGATACGGCTCTGATTTCGCGAAATCACGGTGCGCCCGGCTCGTAGCAGCGTGGCCAGGCTCTTGGCGATCTGCGCATCGTCGTCAGCGGTTCGGCTGACCGCCGGGACGTTGGTGATGACAGCGACCGCCAACGTTATGCTAACAACCGCGCTCATCGTCCCGGCGACGGCTACGCCAAGCCGCCCCTTTGCGGCCCGTAAATGGCGCACCCCAAGTGGACCTCGATGCATCGGCATATTTGCCTCCTTCGATTGGTGTCTCGCTGCGGTCAAACGGCTGTGACTCTTTTCAAGAAATCCTCGACGGTCTTGTCGATAGTGCTGGTTTGCGCCGACAGCGTATGGGCGACATCGAGCACCTGCGAGGCGAAGCGGTTGGTGTTGCCGATCGCCTTGGTTACTTCGGTCATGTTGCCGGCGAGCTGGGTGACGCCTGCGGCAGCCCCTTGGACATTTCGCGTGATCATTTGCGCAGCATTGTTTTGCTGCTCGACGGACGCGGCGATCGCCGAGGTGAAACGGGCAATATCATCGGTTACGACGTTGATTGATTGGATGACGTCGACCGCTTCGGTCGTTGAGGTCTGAATCCCGGCGATTTGCACGGTGATGTCTTCCGTGGCCTTTGCCGTCTGGCTGGCAAGTTGCTTGATCTCGTTGGCAACCACGGCAAAGCCGCGGCCCGCCTGTCCGGCCCGCGCCGCTTCAATCGTCGCATTGAGCGCCAGGAGGTTGGTCTGCTCGGCGACATCGCGAATGAGCTTGACCACGTCACCGATCCGATTTGAGCCTGCGGACAACTGCTCGCCAAGTTCATGCGCCGAGTGCGCGATCTCGGCGGCGCGGTTGACGACCCCGCGCGTTTGGCCGGCTTGTTTGTTGATCTCGTGGATCGAAACACCGAGCTCTTCAGTGGCGTCAGCCACGGTGCGCACGTTGTTCGAGGTTGTCTCAGACGAAAGCGAGACTGCGCGGGCTTGAGCGTCGGCCTCGCTGGCGATAGCCGAAAGTCCGCGCGCCGTCGTCTCCATCGCCGAAGCGTTGGTCGACAGCGTCGTGACGACCGAGCTCACGGCGGCGCGAAAGTCGTCGATGATCTTATCAATGGACGAAGCCCGGACACGTTGGGTCAGCTGCTCCGCCCGCTCGCGTTCGATAAGCTTGCGCCGCTCCATCTCGCCGGCATGCAACACCTGCAGCGCCCGTGACATTTCGCCCATCTCATCGCGGGTCGAGATCGAAGGCAGCGCGCTGTCAACGTCCCCGGCGGCGAGCTGGCGCATCGCATTACTGATCGATATCAGCCGTTGAACGAGCCGCCGCTGGACAAAGGACGCCGACGCCGACAGCGGCAATGATGCTGGCGAT
>JBAUGC010000544.1:0-2979 GCA_049679485.1 Xanthobacteraceae bacterium | reverse complement strand
TTGACGGCCCATCTTCCCGGCTTCTAGAAGCCCGACGGCCGTGTGAATGCCGTGCGATTCGCACGGAACATCGCCCAAACTGGCGCGCCCGGAGAGATTCGAACTCCCGACCCCCAGATTCGTAGTTTGGGGGGTCAAAGATTGGCGTGGGCATTAAAAGAGCCGCCGATGATGGGCGGCATATGGACGGCCCGCGCTGTGGCAATGGGCGTATGATGGTGATGTTTGAGCCGCCGGCTCGCGCCGCATCGGCGCGGACAGAACTATTACCTTTGCGTCAACACTCATAACGCGGGTGATGAGGTGATCTATGATCGGATCATGGCCCATTGTGTGCGAGACTTTCCCGATTTGCCGGCATGGCTGAAAGCCCAACAATGATCGCTAAAAGCCGATTTTATCAATCCACTTTTTGAGTTGTGGCACTGAGAAGCCGGTGCCGTAGCTGTCGGCAACCGTCTCCTCCTCATGGCCTAGGATTGCCCAGCGAATATCCTCGGGGCATTCGGCGGCCCGCAACCGATCCTGCGCACGGTGCCGAAAGCTATGCACCACCTTGCGCGGGTCGGTGATCCCGATGCCATCCAAGAATCTGTTGAGGCGCTTCGACGCCGCGTCGGACGGATCGGTATTCTTCGATCGGTCAAACAGCGGCCCCACGATCGACTTCGGCAGATGCGGCAGCACGGCTTCCGGTAGCGGGACTCGGCGCAACGACTGCGCCGTCTTTTTGCCGACCATAACGTAGCGCACGCCGCGCTCCTTGGCCTCGCTGTCAATCTCGAACGCCTCCGACAACCTCATGCCGGTTGAGGCCAGCAAGCGGACCAACAACTGATCGCCCTCGCCGAGTTGAGTAAGGTTGCGCTTGATCGCCTTCATGTCAGCGCCGTCGAGTGGCAGGCGTTTCGTCTTGTCCCGGACGCGCGGCACGACCGACGCGAACGGATTGAATTTCAACTCGCCCTCTTTGATTGCCAAGTTCACGGCCGCGTTCAACCATGCGATCTTCTTTTCGATCGTGGCGCTCTTGAGCCCCTTGGACTCGAAATGGGCGACGAGCTTGCGGCCATCGTTGCGGTCACAGTTCTTCAAAGGCTTGTTGTTGGTTAGCGTCTTGAACAGCATCCAAACTTCGCGCGCTTCGCGTTCAATGTAGCCGGAGAGCTTCCTGTGTTTGATGTACGTCTCCAAGATCGCATCGTCGGCCGTCTTGGTCTGCAACACTGGCCGCGCTGCGCCCTCGGTGTTGTCCGGGACGACTTCAAGCGGCACCGGGAACGGGACGCCAAGTCGCTGTTGGAGGTTCACGATCTGGAATGCCGGTGCGCCGTTCGGCGTCGTGCGTACTAGCTTGCCGTGATGGCCATAGAATTTAAGCTCGCTCTCGCTGGCGGCGATACGCTCACCGTTCGGCCCGTCGTGCAAGGTGCCGGGCTCATACTCGTATCGCCATGCGGACTCGATACGCGGTTTCGCGGCCAGCAAGGTTTCCTTGTGGTGCGCGATGTGCGGTAGGGCCAGTATCTCCGCCCGCTTGCGATCCGGCGTGCCGAGCGACTTCTCGACCACGCGATCGGGATAGCGAAATCGAACGTGCCAGTTGCGGCTGTCGGGGCGCAGAAACAGGTAACTCGGCATGGTATCACGCGGGCCACAGCTATCTTAAGTTTCTCGCCGATTTGTGCGACGTGCAGCACCGCCTCCAGCCCGGGTTGCCTAATGCCGAATTGCCGCCCGCCGACGCGATTGGGCACTCGCGACAATTTAGGATGCCGCCGCTGGACCGTATCCGTTTCGAGGGCGACGGTGCCATGGACGCGGTGTGGGAAAGGCTGCTGGCGATGGCTGAGCAAGTCGCGATGCCGGACAAAGCGCGTATCGCCCTTTCGCGCTTGAGAGTCGTCGATCCCGTCGTCGAAACGACTTTGATTGGCGCCGTGCTGGCGAACGAAATACCGCCCGAGGCGCTGGCTGAGCACGTGTTCGTGGCCGCAGCACTGCAGGTGCACTTCGCCCGTCTTGCGGCGCGCCTCGATGCCGAGGCGCTGGTGCCGGTCGGTCAAGGCGCTTGTCCCGCCTGTGGCGCTCCGCCGGTGTCCACCATGGTGGTCGGTTGGAGTGGAGCGCACGCGACCCGCTTTTGCGCCTGCTCACTGTGCGGGACGCTCTGGAATTATCCACGCATCAAATGCACGCTGTGCGGCTCGACCAAGGACATTGCGTATCAAGAGATCGCCGCCGGACCCGCCACGGTCAAAGCCGAAACCTGCGGTTCCTGCCGTTTTTACGTCAAGATAATGCAGCAACGAGAGAATGCTTCACTCGACCCAGTCGCAGACGACGTCGCGACGCTTGCCCTTGACCTCTTGCTGCGCGACACAGGTTTTAGGCGCGGCGCCGTCAATCCCTTTCTTTTTGCGTATTGAGAGAACGCGGTGACGGCGGAGTCCGAGCTCCTAGTGGACGTCGCGGCACGCATGGCCGAGGCCTATGACACGGCACAGCGCGGCGATTATCTGGCAGCACTCCTTATTTGGGGCCGTCTGGCACATGCGGGAGTAGCACGTGCGCAGAATAATGTCGGCGCCTGCTTCGCCGAAGGACTCGGTGTCGAACGCAATCCCTCGTTGGCGTTCCGCTGGCTAACGCTTGCGGCTGAAGCCGGAGATCCGGTGGGCCAACGCAATCTCGCCTCGGTCTATTTCAAGGGGGAGGGTGTCGAGCAGGACCATGAGCGCGCCGCAAATCTCTATCGTGCGGCATCGGAGGCCGGCGACGCCGCGGCACAGGACATGCTGAGCTGGATGCTGCTTGAGGAGGGCGGTGCCGTTTTCGAACCAGTCGAGGCGCGCCGCTGGGCGCTCGCGGCGACGGAGCAGGGCGTTGCGTCGGCGATGACGCGCGTCGGCATGATCTATCATAATGCGCTTGGGGTCGGCCGCGACCCGAACATGGCGGCTCACTGGTGGGCTAAAG
>JBAUGC010000543.1:0-7380 GCA_049679485.1 Xanthobacteraceae bacterium | reverse complement strand
CCGAGCTTGTCTGCGCCGATGTCGAGGAATGGCAAGCCGAGCCGTTCGACGCCGTGCTCCTTGATGCACCGTGCTCCTCGACCGGCACCATCCGCCGCCACCCCGACATACCGTGGCTCAAGCAAGCTTCCGACATCACCAAGCTTGCTGACTTTCAAAGGCGGCTGATCGATCGCGCCGTTGCCTTGACCAAACCCGGCGGCACGCTGGTCTATTGCACCTGTTCGCTCGAACCGGAGGAAGGCGAAGACATCATCGCCGCCCTGCTGGCGCGCGAGTCTGGTGTGCGGCGGGCGCCGATCGCCGCCGGCGAGGTATTAGGCCGCAGCGAATTCCTGACTAAAGACGGCGACCTGCGTACGCTACCCTGCCATTTCCCCGATCCCGATTCGCGGTTCGCGGGTGTCGACGGCTTCTACGCGGCAAGGCTCGTTAAATAATAGGCTTTTGGCCAAAACAGTCGGCCGTTGGCCGCTAATGCGCCATTCCATTATGGTCCGAATCGGCGTGAGATTCTTGCTTCCGCCAAGGAAGGGCGAACGCGGCAATGGCACGCGCTTTGGTCGCGAACCGTGGAAAACTGTATCTGACGCTTTCCTGGCTGCTGCTGCGCGGCGGGCTACGGCGGCTCCGCGAGCTCTTCATCGGCCATCCGCTGCTGCGCTGGCGACTGGGACCGATCAAGGCGGACCGCCTGCTGATCGCGCCGCAAGAGCTGCGCACCGCCGACGCTACCCGCGCGACGGAAATCTATTCGGGCCGCTTCGCATTCGCCGGCAAGGTGGTGGTCTGCGACGAACGCTCGATCTTTGAGACCGCGCCGCCCTCCGAAGAATGGGCGGCGGCGCTCCTTGGCTTCACCTGGCTCCGCCACCTGCGCGCCGCGGATTCCGGCATCACCCGCGCCAATGCCCGCGCGCTGGTCGACGAGTGGATCGCGCTGCAGGGTTCATGGCATCCGCTGGCGTGGCGGGCCGACGTGCTGTCGCGGCGCATTATTTCGTGGCTCAGCCAGGCGCCGCTGCTGTTGCAGGACTCCGACGTCCGCTTCTACCGGCGCTTCCTGCGCAGTCTGGTCCGACAGGTCCGCTACCTGCGCCATACTGCGGGCCATGCCGGCCGGGGCGTCGCCCGCATGCAGGCCACCATCGCGCTGACCTACGCCGCGCTGTGCATCGCCGGCCAGGCGCGCACCATCAAGTCGGCCACGGAGCGGCTGACGAGCGAAATCGAGCAGCAAATCCTGCCCGACGGCGGCCACGCCAGCCGCGATCCGGGGGCGATCATTGAGCTGTTGCTAGAATTTTTGCCGCTGCGCCAAGCCTTTAAATCACGCAACGTCCCGCCGCCGCCAGCGCTGCTCAATGCCATCGATCGCATGATGCCGATGCTGCGCTTCTTTCGGCATTCGGACGGTACATTCGCGCATTTCAACGGTATGGCGGCGACGCCCGCCGATCTTTTGCTCACACTGATAGCCTATGACGAAACGCATGGCGCGCCGCTGTCGAACGCGCCTTATTCCGCCTATCAGCGACTGGAAGCCGGCGGCGGCGTGCTGATCATGGATACCGGCCGCGCACCGCCGATCGAAATGAGCCTCGAGGCGCACGCGGGTTTCCTGTCTTTCGAGTTTTCCTCGCCGGGGCAAAGCCTCATCGTGGTCAATTGCGGCATGCCGGCAAATGCCCGCGCCGACTGGCGGCCGCTGGCCCGCGCCACCGCCGCGCATTCGACGGTGACGTTCAACGAGGTGTCTTCCGCCCAATTTGTCGAAACGGCGGCGTTCCGCAATCTGCTGGGCGGCTCGCCGATGCTCGGCGGACCAAGCCAGGTCTCGGTGTCGCGCGACGAGCGGCCCGACGGCGAGGTGACCGTCCGCGCTGCCCACGACGGTTACGCCAAGCGCTATGGCATCGTACACGAGCGCACGGTGACGCTTGCCGCCGATGGCACGAAATTCGACGGCGAGGATTTATTCTTCGCCGCCGACGGCAGCGCGCAAATCCGCACCGACCAGGACCGCTATGCAGTGAGATTTCATCTGCATCCGGCCATCAAGGCGACGCGGCTGACCGACGGCCACGGCGTGCTGCTAGTGACCCCGACCAAGGAAGCGTGGACCTTTAGCGCCGGCGAAAACCCGGTGCAGCTCGAAGACAGCGTTTATCTTGCCAGCAATGAGGGCCTGCGCCGGACGGTGCAAATGGTCATCCACGGACACGCGGGCGCCATGCCGCGGGTGGTCTGGAGCTTCCAGCAGGCGAGCGCCGCCGCGCTTGCGACCACCGGCACCGGGCGCCGCGTGCGCGTGGAGGAGCCGCGGCTGCCGCTGTGATGATGCAATTTCCCCCGCGTCCCTTCTTCATCCTGCCCCGCGCAGCGGGGAAGGGGGCCGCCCGAAGGGCGGTAGAAGGGGCGTCGGCGGTGAGCAAACCTCTTTGCTGCATACCCCCTCCACCATGCTGCGCATGGTCCCCCTCCCCCCTTCGCTTGCGCTACGCGGGGGCGGATGAGAGATAACAACTCGTCATGACCGAACACCTCCGCCGCGCGGTACGCGCCCTTCTCGCCGTCTC
Organism: Xanthobacteraceae bacterium; assembly: GCA_049679485.1. GTDB lineage: Bacteria > Pseudomonadota > Alphaproteobacteria > Rhizobiales > Xanthobacteraceae > BOG-931. The sequence goes on along the minus strand of JBAUGC010000543.1, from coordinate 4,801 downwards.
CGACAAATCCGGCATTGTCGAATTCGCCCGCGCTCTTTCCGGCTACGGGATCGAACTCATTTCGACCGGCGGCACGCGCAAAACGCTGAGCGATGCCGGGCTTGCGGTGCGCGACGTCTCCGAACTGACCGGCTATCCGGAAATGATGGACGGCCGCGTCAAGACACTGCACCCGGCCGTGCACGGCGGGCTCCTCGCCATCCGGGGAAACCCCGCGCACGCCGAAGCGATGCGCGCCCATCACATCCACCCGATCGATTTGCTGGTGGTCAACCTTTATCCGTTCGAGCAAACCGTCGCGCGCGGCGCAAGCTTCGACGATTGCATCGAGAATATCGATATCGGCGGCCCGGCCATGATCCGCGCCGCCGCCAAGAATCACGCCGACGTTGCCGTCGTTGTTGAGCCAGGCGACTACGCCTTGGTGCTTGATGAGTTCGCCCGGCATGGCGGAATGACGACGCTTGCGCTCCGCCGTCAGTTCGCCGCCAAGGCCTACGCGCGCACCGCGGCCTATGACGCGGCGATCGCCAACTGGCTCGCGGGCGAACTGGGAGAAGTCGCGCCAGATTACCGGGCTTTCGGCGGCCGACTGATCGAGGCATTGCGCTATGGCGAGAATCCGCATCAGTCGGCGGCATTCTATGCCACGCCCAACCGGCGCTTCGGCGTTGCGACCGCGCGGCAGGCGCAGGGCAAGCAGCTCTCTTATAATAACATCAACGACACCGATGCGGCCTACGAATGCGTCGCCGAGTTCGATCCTGCGCGCACCGCCGCCTGCGCCATTATTAAACACGCCAATCCGTGCGGCGTCGCCGAGGCCGACAGCCTCGCCGAGGCCTATCGCAAGGCGCTCGCGTGCGATCCGGTATCGGCGTTTGGCGGCATTGTGGCACTCAACCGCACGCTCGACGCCGGCGCGGCGCGCGCCATAACCGAGATTTTCACCGAGGTCATCATCGCGCCGGACGCGACCGAGGAGGCGATCGCCATTATCGGCGCCAGGAAGAACCTGCGGCTCCTGCTCGTCGGCGGCCTGCCCGATCCGCGCGCCAAAGGCTTGACGGCAAAGACCGTCGCCGGCGGGCTTTTGGTGCAAACCCGCGACAACGCCGTCGTCGACGACATGGATTTAAAACCGGTGACAAAACGCACGCCGACCAACGCCGAATTGCGCGATTTACGCTTCGCCTTCCGCGTCGCCAAGCACGTCAAGTCGAACACCATCGTCTACGCGAAAGATTCGGCGACCGTCGGCATCGGCGCCGGCCAGATGAGCCGCGTCGATGCCGCACGCACTGCCGCGCGCAAGGCGCAAGACGCCGCGAAAGAAGCGGGACAGAAAGAGCCGGCGACCATGGGCTCGGTGGTCGCCTCCGACGCGTTCTTCCCCTTCGCCGACGGCCTTCTCGTCGCTATCGAAGCCGGCGCTACCGCTGTCATCCAGCCCGGCGGCTCGGTGCGCGACGACGAAGTGATCAAGGCCGCCGACGAGGCCGGCATCGCCATGGTATTCACCGGCACGCGGCATTTCCGGCACTAGGGCGAGGACTCGCGAACTCCAGCGAATGTCTGCGTCAGGGGACGGCGCTCGCCGCCGCCGGTTGGCCGTCAATAATACTTAAACGACTTGTGACTTAAGTTCTTTTGGCGATTTTAACATCTTCTTACCCATTCGAATTGAGCCTCATTGATGGCCGACACTCACCTCGCCGCAGCTTTCAACAACAAGACCCGGAGATCGGCTAACCCGCTTTGCTTCATAGTGGATGATGATTTTGCATTCCGGCGCGACCTGGCGAAGGAGCTGCGCCGAGAGAATGTCGACACCGTCGAATTTTCGAACAGCTCGCGATTCATCGATTTCGTCGACAACCAAAACCCCGATATCGTTCTCATCAACCTGCATAGTGCTGCACCGCATGAGTGCGTGCGGGCGTTGCTGGCGCTCAAGGAATGCCGCTATTCCGGCGCCGTCCAGCTCTACGGGCATTGCGAGCCGAAAACGCTGGAGAGCTTCAATAAAATTGGCGTTGATGGTCGCCTGACAATGCTGCCGCCGCTTAAGAAGCCCGTAAAAATGGCGACCCTGCGCGACATTATCGGCGGTCTGAAGCTTGACACCGCACCAGCCAGGTCGAGAGGCGTCTCACTCAAAGACGCGCTGGCGAAGAAAATGGTCAAATTTTTTTACCAGCCGAAAATTGACTTGAAGATGGCTGTCGTGTCCGGCGCGGAAGCCGTAGCGCGCGTTGCCCATCCAGAGCTTGGCCTCCTGACGCCGGATGAATTCTTGCACGACGCTGATGAGGACGATCTTGTCGATCTGTCGCGCCTCGCGCTGCTTGATGCGCTGCGGGCGAGCGCACATTTCCATGAATCGGGAGCCCGGCTGCAGCTTGCAATCAATATCGACATGGACAATTTGTTGGCGCTGCCGTTTGCCGATTTGGTTTTGTTGCATCGTCCCGAATGCGCAGATTGGGCCGGCCTGCTTGTGGAAATACCGGAACGACAGATCATCAACAAGATCGATCGCTTGAAAGCACGAGCGCCAAATCTGCAACAAGCCGGCGTTTCAATCGCCATCGATAATTTCGGGCGAGGCGCCTCCAGCTTGGATGTATTGAATCAAATCGCCTTCTCCGAAATCAAAATTGACCGCTCACTCATCGAAGGCTGCGCAACCAGTCCGGGGAATGAAAAAATTTGCAAGACCATCATTCAGATGGCGCACAACTTCGGTTGTCGGGCGGTCGCGGTTGGCATTTCGGCGGAGGCGGATTTCCAGACCGTGTTGAGGCTTAATTGCGATATGGGCCAGGGATTTTTGCTCGGCAAACCAATGAGCGTGAAGCAGATCGATGCTTTGGTTGCGAGCCCTGAGCGAGCCGCCACATAACGCGCGGCCAGGCTGTCCACGGCGAGAACGCGCCCTCACCTGATTTGCGGACTTGGCTATCAGGGTCGGCTATAACGGTAAAGCGCCAGACCCCCGGCATTGCCCGCTGTTCGCCGGCGGCACTGGCGATGTCGCTTAACGCGGGTTGTGGTTCAGTCCGCGCGAGTTTTGTTATAGACTGTCGGCCGGTCAAATCGCCGATCGCACTTGCAGCATTTGCGCCAAACACGCATTCACGACAGGGCTTAGATGCAAATCTTCCGGCTTACTCCGCTCGTCATGGCAGCGTGGTTGCTCCAGACTTTGTCCGGTTACGCCACGGACAGCGCGGCCGCGCCTTCGGGCGACGCCGCCCACGGCCGCCACTTGGCTGAAAACTGGTGTGCTTCGTGTCACCTGGTCTCGGCCGAACAAAAGGCGACAAGGCAAGTCGCGCCGCCATTCACTACGATTGCTCAACCGACGACTTTCAATGCAGATCGCCTCGCGTATCTTTTGTACGATCCGCATCCGAAGATGGCAAAGCTGGCATTGAGCCGCACGGCGATTGAAGACATCGCCGCTTACATCATGTCGTTGAAGAAGTAGGACCGGCCACTAACCGGCTGGCAAGCCGAGGCTAGGCCGCGGAGATCACACTGCGCCGGTGATCCACTGCTCCAGCTTCTGCCTGGGCGCCGCGCCGACCTGACGGGAGGCGAGCTGGCCGTTCTTGAACAGCATCAGCGTCGGGATCGACATGATGCCGAATTTGGCCGCGGTGCCCGGGTTCTCGTCAACGTTGAGCTTGACGATCTTGACCTTGCCGTTGAGCGACTTGGAAATCTCCTCGAGCGCGGGGGCTATCATCTTGCAGGGGCCGCACCACTCCGCCCAGAAATCCACCACCACGGGTTCGCTGGCCTTGAGCACGTCCTGGTCGAACGTTGCGTCGGTTACCTTGTCGACCATGGAAGACCTCGCTTTGCGTGGGAAAAAGGGGCAGGGCGTCGAACCTATGAACGGCATTCGCCAGCGTCAAGATCGCTTCACCGGAGCGTGAGCGGGCGCACGATTGGGCTGATTTTCGCGCATGATTTCGGCCAAAGCGGCCTCCATGGCCGGGCCGGGCACCTCGATGACGTTCGGTCCGGCGGTAAAGATCAATGCAGCGCGAGTCGTTTTCGCCGGGTAAATGCGCGCCAGCACCGCGCGGTAGAGCGCCAGCTGGCCGATATAAGCTTGCGGCGCCTCGGCCAAACTCGCCGGGATGGTCCGATCGGTCTTGTAGTCCGCGATCAGCACCGAATCGTCCGTCACCACCAGCCGGTCCACCTGACCCGACACCTCGATCGGCGCGCCGCCGTCGCAGGCGATGCGCCCGACAATCGGAACCTCGGCGCGGCTTCCCGCGGCAAACAGTTCGGCGAAAACCAGATCGTTGAGGATGGTCAGCACTTGTTGCGCCATCTCGGCCTGCTCGGCCGGAAGAAAATCGACAGCCGCGCTTCTGAGAAATCGCTCGATGGCGGATTTGCGCGCGGCCGCGGTGATGTCCGGCAAAGATTGCATCAGACGATGCACGATGCGTCCGCGCGCGAGCGCCTTTTGCCGATCGGCGGGGAAACCCTTCTGCGCAGCTTGGGCGATTTCTTCGTCGAAGGCTGAGGACGGCGAAATCCGCGTTGGCCGCACTGCTTCGGCAGGCGCCAGCTGCCGGAGCCACAATGGTGCTTCACTGCGATCGGCTTTGACGGTTGCGGTAAGCGATGCGGCGGTCCGCGCCAGTTTTTCGTCCTGGTGCTTGCGGAAGCGCAAAACCTTTTCGTCGTTCTCGCCTTCGGCAACGAGCATGGGATCGAGTGCATCGCGCACCAGATCGTACCAGCAATCCGTCGGCCGCTTTTTGATGCCGTC
>JBAUGC010000542.1:0-1654 GCA_049679485.1 Xanthobacteraceae bacterium | reverse complement strand
GGTTCCAGCAGTGCCCTCGGCTGAGCCGCCGGCGGCCGCCGAAAAGCCCGCGGCGCCAGGCGAGGAAAAGGCGCCCGCAGCTGACAGCCCGGCATCGGGGGCGCCGGCGAAGCCTGCCCCAAAAGCCGGCGCGTTCGCCGAAGCGATGCCGACCACGTCCGGCATCGGCGTGCTGCTCGTCAATCTCGGCACTCCCGATGCGGCCGAGCCGCGCGCGATCCGCCGCTATCTGAAAGAGTTCCTGACCGATCCCCGCGTCATCGAGAAAGACTCGCTGCACTGGAAAATGCTGCTTAACGGCATCATCCTGCCGATCCGCTCGCGGCGTAAGGCCGGCGATTACAAAAAAATCTGGAACAACGAGAAAAACGAGTCGCCGCTCAAGACCATCACCCGCTCACAGGCCGAAAAGCTCTCCGGCATTCTCGAGCCGCTCGGCAAGCACGTCGTCGTCGACTGGGCGATGCGCTACCAGCAGCCCTCGATCGCTTCACGGCTGGAGGCACTGGTCGGCTGCGGCTGCGACCGCATCCTGATCATGCCGCTCTACCCGCAATATGCGGCGCCGACTACGGCGACGGTCTGCGACGAGGTGTTCCGTTTTCTGATGGGACTGCGGCGCCAGCCAGCGCTGCGGATCATGCCGGCCTACTACGACGATCCCTATTACATCGAGGTGCTCGCCTCGTCGCTCAAAGTCGAGCTGAAAGCGCTGCCGTTCGAGCCGGACGTCATCGTCGCGTCTTACCACGGCATGCCGCAGGACTATGTGCGCAAGGGCGATCCGTACGAGACTCAATGCGTGAAGACCACGCAGCTCCTGCGCGAGCAGCTAAAGTTCGACGAAGCCAAGCTGATGATGACCTATCAGTCGCGCTTCGGCCGCGGCAGCTGGCTCAAGCCCTACACGATCCAGACCGTGAAGGCGCTGGCCAAGAAGGGCGTCAAAAATCTGGTCGTCATCACACCCGGATTCTCGGCCGATTGCCTCGAAACACTAGAGGAGATCGCGGTCGAAAACGCCAAGGTATTCAAGCGCTACGGCGGCCAGAACTTCGCCGCCATACCCTGCCTCAACGACAGCGAGGCCGGCATGCTGATGATCTGGCAACTCGCCATGCGCGAGCTCAAGGGCTGGGTGTGATTGGCGCGCTCGGTCATTCCGGCCGCGCGAGCGGGGCGAGCGACGGCCGGAATCCATAGCCACAGACATTGCAGAACGGGCACTGAAAAGTTGCCTTGAACGATTGTGGCTACGGATTCCGGGCAAGCGCCTGCGGCCCGCCCCGGAATGACGCGCTATTACAGCGCAAACGTCACGAGCGGCGGGTTGAGCATGGCCTAACTATTCTATAGGCCATGGGCGAAAATCGCACTATTGAGACGCTAGAAAAGGAGCGGCGTGAAATTCTCTAGGCCATCGCTGGGCACGAGGAAAAGATCGCCCAAACCCAAGCCGATTTCGCCCAGATCAGCACGACCATTTTGATTTTTGGAGCCAGCTACGACGGCGAGGCCACGCGGCTCTAGGTCAACGTGGCTGGCCTGTTCAAGCGTGGCGAGATGGTCGCCATTGCCAAGGCGGTGCTCGCCGGCGGCCCGCAGAACACGCGCCAACTTTCCGCCGCGGTCCTAAAGGCCAAGAGGCTTGATC
>JBAUGC010000541.1:0-4209 GCA_049679485.1 Xanthobacteraceae bacterium | reverse complement strand
CACCACCGCGGCCGCGGCGCTGGCGGCGGCATTGTTCGGCGGCGGCGGCGGGCGCTGGGCCGGCCGCGGCACCGGAATCGACGACGACGGCCTCCAAAGAAAGCGCGGCGTCATCGACCGCGCGCTCGCCCGTCACTCAGCGATCCTCAACGATCCGCTCCGCATTGCGGCTGCATTCGGCGGCCGCGAGCTTGCCGCCATTCTCGGCGCGGCGTTGGCGGCGCGGCGCTACGGCATTCCGGTTCTGCTCGACGGCTTCGTCTGCACCGCCGCGGTCGCGCCGCTTTACAAGCTTCGCACCGACACGCTCGCGCATGCGCTCGCCGGCCACGTCTCCGCCGAAGCCGGCCACCGCACGCTGCTCGACGAACTCGGCTTAAAACCGCTCCTCGACCTCAACATGCGCCTCGGCGAAGCCTCCGGCGCCGCGGTAGCGCTGCCGCTTCTGCGCGCCGCGCTTGCCTGCCACACCGGCATGGCGACGTTCGCGGAGGCGGGGGTCTCGGACAAGCCGCCGGATGATGCGGTGGAGCCGAAGGCGGCGGGGTAGAATAGGTTGTAGGCGGATTAGCCGGGCGAAGGACGTACATAAGAGAACAGTCACGGAGTTGGTTTTGTGAGCCATCTTTGCGCATGTTTAGGGGCCCCCTTTTCAGTCCAATGATCTCCAAAATCGTCTATTTGTTTCCTGACACGAATTTGTTTGTACAATGCTCGCCGCTTGAGCAGCTCGATTGGAAGTTACTTGGCGTCTTCGATGAGATTCGTCTTCTGGTCTCGCGGCCAATTCAATCTGAAATTGACAATCAAAAAAACAAAGGACGAGACCGTCTTGGAGACAAAGCGCGAATGACGTCGAAATTGTTTCGAGAGATCATCCTCGATCCAGATGGCCAAAAGGTGATTGAACGAGAAAAGCCTTTAGTCACGCTTTCAATACGCCATGAAATCAGGCCGAGTGATGAAATTGTAGATCGGCTCGATTATCGGGAGCGAGACGATCAACTCATCGGGATCGCTTATGCATTTCGGGGCGCGAACCCTGGCGCAGACGTGCGTGTGCTTACGAACGACACTGGGCCGATGGCTTCGGCAAGGATGCTTGGGATGGAATACATTGCGGTTCCCAACGAATGGCTCCTGGCTCCAGAATCTACCGCAGCGGAAAGAAGAATAACGGCGCTGGAGACTCAAGTTGCTCGCCTCAGAGACGCAGAGCCAGCTTTCAGCATTTATTTCGTAGACGCGACCGGCGCGCCGATCGAAAGGCTCGAAGCCGAAATCGTGAGATACGATCCTCTTGGCGAAGGCGACGTATCAGAATTAATGTCTCGAATTAGGTCCAAATTCCCTTTAGCGAGCCATTTTGGACCGGCTGAACCCAGCAGCAGGAGCGTCAGCGGCCTTGGCTTTTCCCGGCCGCGAAGAATATCCGAAGTGGCTTGCCGAGTGCGAAAGCAAATTGCGTTCTTTCCACGAACTCCTGCAGCAAGGGGAAGGAATACCACGCTTCCATTTTGTTGCTACGAACGAAGGTGCGAGACCTGGCAAGGATGTTCTTGTCAGCGTGAAGGCGCGGGGAGATTTTATGATTATGCCTCCGCCCTATCGGTCGGCGGAGGACCGAGAAAAGGCCCCAGTTTCTCTCGCACTTCCGAAGCCCCCGTCGACACCGCGCGGGACTTGGAGATTCGACGATTTGTTAGGACGCAGTGCTTACCTAACGCGAGACGTTAGAGGTTTCGTTGGAGGACCTTCGGTTGCTCACCTCGTACCAGAACCCTTTAAGCTGCCGAATTTGGACACGCCTAAACATGATCCTAATGCGTTCTATTACAAACCGGCGCGACCACGATCGCCGGTCTCAGAATGTGACTTGGTGTGCGAGCAGTGGCGGCATGGAGTGGAGCCCGAATCGTTCGCTGGTGAAGTAATCGTCGAGAAGGAGGAAGGGAGTGTGGCCGGAGCATTGGAATGCTGGATACATGCAGAGAACCTTTCAGACCCGATCGTTAAGCGAGTGCCAGTGAGGATTAATATTAGGCGAGCAGGAGCCTTTGACGCGGCAAACAATCAGGTAGAGTTTTTGCTTGCCGGGATCAATCTGTGATGAGTCGCGCAAGCAGACGGCAGACAATTGGGACGCGGCCACGCAAAACACGGTAGTCGAGTGGGGCTGGGCAAGTCCTATTTCCATTGACATTTGTCCCCAAATCAAGTACAAGCCCACATCGAATCTCGCTCACTTAAAGGGTCGTGTTCTCGAGGCACACCTGAACACGGAGCGAGTGCGGTGCTTCCGCGCGGATTTGCACTCCGCGCCGGAGCGGCTTTGGGCATCATCCGGCCGGCACTATGACCGGCCTGGGAGGTGCGTTCCCTGGACTGGGACAGGCGGGCGCGGGTAACGCCCGTTTAGAAGCGCGAGGTCTTCGCTCCCCGGTTGGGGCGAGCTTACCGGATCGAGCGTCCTGCCACGTCCCAGGAAGCCTGGCCTGGCCTGGAGCTGAGCGTTGGCGTTCGTTCGCTGACGCAAGAGCCGCGGTGGAACGCCGACAGGCGAGCGTGCCCCTCCCAACCCTCCCCCGCAAGCGGGGGAGGGGAAAGAGAAAGGGTGCGCGCCGCATCGCGAGATGCGGAGGTTGGACACACGTTTGTCGGCGTTCCGCTTCCCTTTTTTTCTTGGTCGTCATTGCGAGCGAAGCGAAGCAATCCAGTGCGGTGGTTTCGTTTAGACGGTCAACGAGTCGAGCGTGCAATGCCTCGCTGGATTGCTTCGTCGCGGAGCCTGTCATCGGGCCGGCACTTCGGGCCGGACCCGTTGGCTCCTCGCAATGACGAGTATGACTCGGGCGCGGATCGCGTCGCGAGAACGCTGATGCATGTTCACCTCTCCCCGCCTGCGGGGAGAGGTCGAGCGAAGCGAGGGTGAGGGGGCCTCTCCGCGATTCTGAGCGCCGCAAGTCTGAGCCCGGCGGTGAGGTCCCCTCATCCCGACCTTCTCCCCGCGTGCGGGGAGAAGGAGTGCGGCTGTTACGCCGCGCGCGGCAGGATCAGGGGCTTTACTTCGCGGAATTCGCTCATGGCTTTGAGCGCGTCGGTCAGTTTGTCGAGGGTGTAGGTGTTCGAAATGAGCTTCTTGAAGTCGAACTGTTTGCTTCGCGTCGCGATGAATTCCACGGCCTGATAGAAATGCCGCGCTTCCGCCATCACCGTCGAGTGGATCTGCACGCCGCGGAAGAACAGCATCGGCGGCACGGCGACGTCGCTGCCGCCGGAGACGCCGACCTGCACCAATCGCCCGCCTGGCCGCGCCATGCGCAGCCCTTCCGGCAGCGCATGCGAATTGGCGCAGTTCATGACGATGTCGGCGCCGCGACCGGAGGTGAGATCGCGCACCCAGGCGACGCGGTCGGCGGATTTCTCCTCCTTGGTGAGATCGAGCACGTGATCGGCGCCCCATTCCTTCGCCACTGCGAGCCGCGCCGCCGGCGCGCCGAGCACCAGCACCTTTTTGACGCCGCGATCCTTGGCGATGGCGAGCGCGTAGAGGCCGAGCGGCCCGCAGCCCTGGATCAGCATGCTCTCGTGACTGCCGATGAGGCCGAGCTGCTCGTAGCTGTGCATCATGGTGCGCAGCGCGCACGCCGCCGAGGCCGCGAGCTCCGGCGGCACATTTTCCGGCACGCGGATGAAGGTGCCGCCCGGCGGGAAGTAATGATACTCGGCGCAGCCGCCCATGACCTTGTTCGGGTGCGAATGGCCGAAACTGGTGTTCTCGTGGCACAACGTCGTCTGCCGCGTCACCCGGCAGTAATAGCAGTGGCCGCAGTGCGAATAGGACGAGATGATGCGGTCGCCCGGTTTGAGCGGCTGATCGAGAATGTCGGTGACGGCGCCGCGCGTCTCGACGATAGTGCCGCAGGTTTCGTGGCCGGGCGTGTAGGGCAGTTTCAGCGGCTCGATGAACGGCTGATCGGGCCCGCCCTCCTCGCTGAGGTGGCCCATCCAGCGGTGGGCGTCGGTGCCGCAAAGCGTCGCCGCATCGACTTTGATCAACACCGAGCCTTGCGCCAGGTCAGGGATCGGCACCTTCCACAATTCTGTTGGATCGCGATATTTGGTGACGACGGCCGCGAGACATTCGGTCATGTGGGCGTTACTCCTGGAATAAAGACACCTCTCCCCGCCGCGCGGGGAGAGGTCGAG
>JBAUGC010000540.1:0-3934 GCA_049679485.1 Xanthobacteraceae bacterium | reverse complement strand
GCCGCGAACACTTCATTAATCGTTCCGTCACCGCCGCCGGCGACAATGCACCCGATCTTGCCGCCGCCGGCGTCGGTAACCGCTTCGGCCGTCAATCGTTCCGCGTCGCCCGGCTCCCAAGTGACGCGCACCTCCACGCCGTGGCCCTCTTTCCGCAGGGTTTGCACAGCCGCTCTGACGCGAGGGTCCGCTGTGGCCTTGCCGTGCAGAACAATGCGCAGGTTGGCCAAGCGCTTGACCTCACTCCTTGCCTCGAATTTGCCGCAGCCTTGGATCGAACACGTCTTCGCCGCCCGGATCAAGCTGGCATCGGTTTTTGCCGCAAGCTTCGCTCAATCATGACAATACGCTCGTCGAAAAGGATATTTATGAGCATCGTAGGTAATGTCCCGTTTCTCGGTAGCCGGACAAGCGAACAGCCGAGATCAGGCGCGTCGTCGTCCCGAGCATCGTCGGCACGGCGATCGCGTGGTGCGATTTCCTGATTGCGTCACTTGCCGTCGGGATGACTGATCGCCCAGACATAGGCGGCGACGGCGGCGACGTCCTGGTCCGACAACGGCGCACCGCCTCGCGGCGGCATCGGGTCCGAATAATTCTTCGGCTTCGGCACGCCGTCGACAATCGTGCGCGAGATCCTGGCGAGGCTGCCGTCACTTTGCAGCCACTTGCCGTCGATCAGCGATGGCGCTTGCGGGCTTCCCTTCGCATCCGACCCATGGCAGCCGGTGCAGGTGCCACCCTCCGCCTCGCCGTGAAAGATGCGATCGCCAAGCGCGACCTCTTCCTTGGTTGCGCCGGGCGGGACGGGCAGAGAAGCCGACGCAAGCCGCCCGGCATCAGGATGCGTTCCTTCGGGCGGGCCGGGCTCGCCGGAACTAACTGCTGCCATCTTCGGCGTCGGCGCCGCTGTGATCTGCGCATTGGCGCCGCCGTGAAAAGTCACGCGCCAGATACGGCCATGCGTGTCCTCGGAGATGTAGAGCGCGCCGTCCGGTCCCATCGCCAGGCCTGAAGGGCGGAATGCCGCTTGGCCCGGCTCTTTGACCGCTCCGGCAAATCCGTCGGCGAAGATGATGAAGCTCGCTGACGCCTTGCCGTCTTTGAGCGGCTGGAAGACGACGTTATAGCCGCCCTGCGGCTCGGGTGCGCGATTCCAAGAACCGTGGAAGGCGACAAACGCGCCGCCCTGGTAAGCGGCGGGAAATGCTTTACCGGAGTAGATCAACAGATCGTTCGGCGCCCAATGCCCCGGCAACGCAGCCACCGGCGCCGTTTTCTCGGCGCAGACGCCAACTTTCCTGCCGCCGTCACCGCCATATTCCGGCGCCAGCACGAGCTTATTCTGCAGCCCATCGTAATAGCATTCCGGCCAGCCGTAATCGGCGCCTTGGTTGAGTTCGACGATTTCCTCGGCCGGCAACTGGGCGCTTTGCTCGGAGGTGTAGAGTTTCGGCCAATTCTGCGAGAGCTGGTCGCGGCCGTGTTGAGTGACGAAGAGCCGCCCCGCAGAATCGAAAGCGAATCCTTCGCCGTTACGCAGCCCCGTCGCGTAGCGTTCCGCCGCCGAGAAATGCTGATCCTTCTTGTCGGCTTCGTAGCGCCAGGTCCCGGCGCGGGTTTCGAGTTCGGTGCACGGCTGATGACCCGGCGAGTTGGCGATCCGGTTTTCGATCTGGCACGAATTCGTCGCCGATCCGAGGTCGACGTACAGGTGCCCGTCCAGATCGATGATGAACGGATGCATCGGATGGTCGCCGGTGAGCGGCAGGCCGGAGAGAATGACCTGGGGTTGCTCGTGCGGCGTGACCGCAGCCGCGGGCAGCGGATACCGGATGATCTTGTCGTTTTGTTCGGCATAGAGCCCGCCATGATAAAAGGCGATGCCGGTGCCGCCTGCCGAGCCTTGCGCGACGCCATCGCCAAAGCGCTCGATCACATCCGCATGGCCGTCGCCTTTGCTATCCTTCAGCGCCACCAGAAAACCACCGGCCGGCGGCTTGTCGTTGCGATAATAGCGGCCGCTCCAGGTGTTGACGTAGAGCACGCCGTTCGGCGCAAACACCATGTGACGGGCGTGCCCGAGATTGTCGGCGAAAACGGTCGCGCAAAAGCCTTGGGAAAGCGTGATGCCGCCGTTATCGCCGGAGCAGGCGTCCGCTCGCGCACCAGCCGAATTTGTTTGAGCAAACAACGCTGGCGTTGCTGCAATCAAGACTGCGAAGAACAAAACGGTTGCAAGAATCGCTGCGCGATGGCGCCGCCGGGCATGAGAGGCTAAGCGCTCGGTCATGATGAATGCTCCGTGCTGCGCGAGATGCGGAAATTATGTGCAACACCTTGTTTCAACAACGCCGTCTGCAGAACGAGCCATTGATCTCGTAAAGTTGATCGTCAGGCCACGACGGAACCGGTCTTCGGACTCGATCCGGGATTTCGTGAACAAGATGGTGACAGCGGAACTGATCAGCTTTCGCCCCGGTAAACCGCCTCCGGATCGAAGACGCGTTCGTCGCGAAATTCGAGCGTTGACGCGCCCGGTTTGCCGAGTGGCACCGCGCGATAGAAACATGAGCGGCGGCCGGTGTGGCAGGCGCCGCCGGCCTGCTCGACCTTGATCCAGACCGCATCCTGGTCGCAGTCGATGCGCATCTCGACGACGCGCTGGGCGTGGCCCGAGGTTTCGCCTTTCTTCCACAGCGCGCCACGCGAGCGGCTGAAATACCAGGCCTCCCCGGTGGCGATGGTCTTCTGCAATGCTGCCGCGTTCATATATGCGACCATGAGCACCTCGCCCGAGACGACGTCGGTCGCGACGCAGGTCACCAGGCCGTCGGCGTCGAACTTCGGCGTCAGTCTGACGCCCTCTTCGAGTTCGGCAGCCGGGCCGGGCGGCGGAAATGGTGTTTGGTCGGCCATATGGGTACGTCGTTGGGCGCGCGGCGGGTCTTTGGCACGATCCACCTGCTACATATATAGCTATTGGCACACCAATGCGGCCCAAAACAGACCCACTCCGATCACCAATGCTCAACGATGTCTATAATCGCCGCATTATCGAACTGGCGGGCTCGATTCCGCGGATCGGACGGCTGGCCAATCCGGATGCCACCGCGACCGCTCACTCGCGGTTGTGCGGCTCGACAGTGACCGTCGATCTGAAGATGGACGGCGACAAGGTCGTCGATTTTGCCCACGAAGTAAAAGCTTGCGCGCTTGGCCAAGCCTCGTCGTCGATCATGGCGCGCAACGTCATCGGCTCAAACGCGAGCGACCTGCGCGCCTTGCGCGAAGGCGTGCGAAGAATGCTCAAGGAAAACGGCGAACCTCCGGCCGAGGGCAAGTGGGCCGATATCGCGGTGCTTGAGCCGGTGCGCGACTACAAGGCGCGGCACGCTTCGACGCTGCTCACATTCGACGCGGTGGTCGACGCGATCGGCCAGATCGAGGCCAAGCGCGGCGCCAAAGCTGCCGCGGAATAGCGTTATGTCCCGGGCAGCGGGAAACGCTCCGAGTAATCCATGTCGCTCGATCAACTCCTCGACGCTTCTCTCAGGGCCCCTCGCCTCGCCGGCCGCGGATTGATCAAAGCCTATCGTTACACGCTCTCGCCGTTGGTCGGTTTCCATTGCCGGCATTTGCCGACCTGTTCGGACTATGCCGACCAGGCGATTGAACGGTACGGGTTGTGGGCGGGCGGCTGGATGACGTTGGCCCGGCTGCTCCGCTGCCACCCTTGGGGCACCCACGGCCTCGACTTCATATGCGACGAACTTCCACGGAAGGCGCGGTGGTATCTGCCGTGGCGCTATGCACAGGGGCGCCGAACCAATGCGGTACCGGGCGGCGCGGCGTGAAAGGTTACGCCGCCGCGCGGACCGGCGGCGCCATAAAGTCGGGATCAATCGGCGTGCGCACGTGATCGGCCACGATA
>JBAUGC010000539.1:0-2235 GCA_049679485.1 Xanthobacteraceae bacterium | reverse complement strand
GGATCCTGCTGGTAAAGGGCGCGAAAGTTGCCCGTTTTGCGCAGCCGCTCGCATTCCTTGCGGCTGAATTCATCGGGCCGCAGCAGCTCACCTTCTGTGCGTTTCCAGGTACGCCCATTGCCGAGGTCGTATACTTGATCACGGGTGGCTTCGAACGGCAAAACGATATGCTTCCAGTCGCCCTCGGCGAGCACATGCCCGGCGAGGTCGGCCTCGTTGAGGCGGTGGGCGACAATGACCATGACGCCGCTGCCCGGATGATCGAACCGAGTGCGGACGGCCTCGTCGAAGCGTTCGTTGACGAAGGCGATGCGGACGACGTTGTTGGCGTCTTTCATTTCCAACGGGTCGTCGACGATGGTATAATGGGCGCCGTATCCGGTCACCTGACCGCCAATCGGCTGGGCGTAAACCCCGCCGCCCGCCGTGGTGGCAAAGTCCGTCACGCGATTGCGATCGGCGGCCAGCCGGGTCGAAAACGCCGCCTTGAACCATGGGGTGCGCAGCAGTGTGCGGATGCCATGGGCGATACCGGCCGCCAGATTCTCGCCATAGGTGATGACCAGCACCTTGGCTTCCGGTTGCCGGCCGAGGATATAAGCCGGCAGGCAAACCGAGCAGGTGAAGGTCTTCAGATGGCGCGGCGGCAGAGAGACGATCAGCCGCCGGTTCCGGCCGCGGGGCACCTGCCCGAGTTCGTAGCAAAGATACTCGATGTATGGATCTTCGAGCGGCTCGCCATGCGCCTTTCGCACGAACGATTCGAAGTCGGTTCGCAGCGCACGTTTTAATTCCGGCGTCATTCCGGTTGCTCCGCGCCTGATGGCTGATCGAGGCCCTGCCCTTCGCGCTGTTCCAGATGCTTGAGGATCTCCAAGTCGCTTTCGCTCAGCTCTTCGTCGGGGTCGTGCGACTCCGGTGAGCGTTGCAGGTAGGAAACGACAACGCTCATTGCGCGCAAATTGCCGGCCAGAGCAAGCGCCACGAGCGTGCGAATGAGCTGGCGCTGCTTGGTGATCGGCTCCTTGTCGGCGCTCGACACCGGCTCGCCGAGTTCGGCCATGAGCTCGCTGCAAAACGACGTCGGCTTGTTGGGGCGACCGCTAGGATTGCCCGACTGACCCGGCTTAAAGCGGGTGGAGATTGGCGGCCGGCCGCGGCCGACCTGGTACTCGGAACTAGCCATTTTAAGTTTCGCTCGTGCTGGGAAGCTCTTGTGCTGGGGCGGCCACCCGAGCACGCGGCGGTGCAGGCGCCGGCATGGGCTTTATCGCCATCACCATCATCAGATCACCTTCACGTCGATGTGGAAGACCGGACCGGTGAGCCGGCGAATGATGGCGTCGCGCCCGCTAGCACAGAGGCCAGGCTCTCCCGGCTTGGCCTCGATGGTCACCGCCCGAAAGCCGATCATCGCCGCCGCAATCCCGGGCTTTTCTGGCGCTGCCTGTGGAGCGGTAAACTCGTCGACGTGAGCGACGAACTCGTCTGCGCGCGCGACGAACTGCATGGCCGCGAGGATCTGCGCATTTAATTTTCCCTCCGAAATGGCGCAAAATCGCCGCACGCAGCGGTCCCGCCACGGCGCGTCCGCCGGGATAGCGATCCGCTTGTTGACAATTACAGCTGCGAGTGCGCGCAATTGCCCGTTTTGGGCGGCGCTATCGGCCTGAACACGCCGGACCAAATTCGGATACCGGCTTGAGATTCTCGCGACCAGCGCTGGATTCCGGCGGCCACCGCCGACGAGGACGGCGACTGGCCCGAACGCCTCGACAAACTCGTCCAGAAGGCTCCGCAATTCGCCGGTATTAAGGCGTCCGCGAACCTGCTCGAGCAGAGTGTACTGGCGTCGCGCAAGTCGCCAGGCCTGGATGGCGCTGACGGAAGATCGCCGCTCGCTGCTCTTACCGAAGTAAGCACTGATAACGATCGGCGCCGAATTCGAATTGTAGAGAAAGACATCGTGGATGGACGAGGGAAAATTGCCGGCAGTAATCGCCGGCAGATCTAGAGCAGGAATGGTTCGGCACATTGGTTTTTTGTTCCTGTGTAACACCGCTCACCGAGGTTGGACATATTCCGGAGCCTCGGTTGGGGCAAGCGGCGCCTCGGTCTGGACAATTAGATAAATTCGCAAAATTCGGATCACCTAAAAAAGCACTTGTCTCAATTCAAATCCTGCCATCGCAGGCGGTGTCCTAATCTATTGAAATAACTTCGGCTTTAGCCACA
>JBAUGC010000538.1:0-3079 GCA_049679485.1 Xanthobacteraceae bacterium | reverse complement strand
GCCGCGAACATCACGACCGAGGATACTGACGCCTGGCAATGGTATCCGGCGCATCGCTGGGTCTACGACAAGCTTGCGGTGGCCTTAAGCCAAGGCCTCGACGCCGGGCCGCACGGAACGCCGCCGCCGCGTTTCCCGGTTTTTTCCAAGCCGATCATCAACCTCAAAGGCATGGGGGCCGGGAGCCGTGTGCTGCGCTCGCAAGCCGATTACGAGGAGCACTATGCACCAGGGCATTTCTGGATGACGCTGCTCGAGGGACGTCACGTGTCCTCCGATCTTGCGGTGGTCGGCGGCGAGCCGCGCTGGTGGCGGCATGTCACCGGCAAACCGGCGGGCGAGGGCACCTTCGATTACTGGACCGTGCATGCCGAGCCTGACGCCGAAATCGAACGGCGCGCCGGCGCCTGGGTGCGAAAGCATCTGACGGACTACACCGGCATGCTTAATCTCGAGACCATCGGCGCCACGATCATCGAGGCGCACTTGCGCTTTGCCGATCAATGGCCGGATCTGTATGGCGACCGCTGGGTCAATGCGGTGGTGCGGCTCTACGAGACCGGCACTTGGGAATTCGCCGATGCCGACCGAAAGGGCGGCTACAGCGTCGTGCTGTTCGGACCTGGCGGCGTCCAGTATCGCCACCCGCCTCAAGCGCTTCTCGACGAGATCGAGCGCACTCCAGGTATTACCAGCGTGCAGATCACGTTTCACGAGGACCTGCCGCCCGAACGGCATTCCATGCCGCCAGGCGGGTTTCGCCTCGCCGTCGTCAACGGCTTTGATCTCGCGGCTGCGCTTGCCGCGCGAGAGCGGCTCAAAGGGCACTTTCTTGCAATGGCGCTGCCCAATCGCGACGGTAGATCGCGTCCACGGCGCCCGTTATAGTCGCCGCCCGCGTAACGACAGGGATTGGTCAAGGAAGGAAAAGCTCATGAAAATTGTTGCCTTTGCAGGGCAGGGTGGATCGCGGCTCGGCGTGGTCGAGGGCGATCAGGTAATTGATCTGCAGGCCGCGGATGCCAAGGCGCCCACCGATCTCGGGGAATGGCTGAAAGCGAATAACGGCGACCTCAAGCCGCTCGCCGATCTCGCCAAAAAGGCGCCGGCGAGCGCGCACAAGCCGCTTTCGGGACTAAACTATGCGCTGCCGGTCGGCCGGCCGGGCAAGATCATCTGCCTCGGATTGAATTATCTCGAGCACGTCAAGGAAGGCGCGCAACGCGACAACATTCCGAAATTCCCCACCATCTTCATGCGCGGCCAGACTTCGCTGGTGCCGAATGGCCAGCCGATTGTCCGCCCGAAAGTGACCGAGACGCTCGATTACGAAGCCGAGATGATCCTCGTTGTCGGCAAACGCGCCAAGCATTTGACTGCTGCAAATGCGCTGTCCTGCGTCGCCGGTTACTCGTGCGGTAACGAGGGCTCGGTGCGCGAGTTTCAGCGCAAGACCACGCAATGGGACATGGGCAAGAACTTCGACCACACCGGCGGGTTTGGGCCGTGGCTGGTTTCCGCCGACGAACTGCCACCGGGCGGCAAAGGCTTGAAGATCGAGACCCGGCTCAACGGCAAGGTGATGCAGTCGGATAACACCGACAACATGATGTTCCCTGTGGTGGAGACGCTCGTCTATGTCACTCAGGGTATAACGCTTGAGCCCGGTGACATCATCTTCACTGGCACGCCCTCAGGCGTTGGCTTCGCCCGCACGCCGCCGGTTTGGATGAAAAACGGCGACGTCTGCGAGGTCGAAATCCAAGGCATCGGGACCCTGCGCAATCCGATCGCCGACGAGAAGTGAGCTGAGCGTCCAATGGCTGACGGAGTCATCGGCGTCGTCTGCATTTGCGGCAGCCTCCGCAAAGGCTCCTACAATCGGATGGTCATGAATGCGCTTCCCGGCCTCGCGCCGGCTGGCATGAAGCTTTCGGAAGCGCCTCCGTTCGCCGACTTTCCGAACTACAATTTCGATGTGCAGGAGGCGAGCGGCATCCCGCCGGTGGTGCAAAAACTGGCCGATGCGATCCGCGCCGCCGACGGTGTGATTTTCAACTCGCCGGAATACAATTTCTCGATTCCCGGCGGCTTGAAGAACGCGATCGACTGGGTTTCGCGCGTGCAAAATCAGCCGTTCGTTGGCAAGCCGGTTGCGCTGCAGTCGGCGGCGAACGGCGCGCTCGGTGGCGGCCGCATGCAATACGATTTGCGGCGGGCGATGATCTTCCTCGACGCTGTCACGCTGAACAAGCCGGAGATCTTCATCGGCAATTGCTCAACCAAGATCGATGCCAAGACCGGCCAGATCACCGATCCGCAAACTGTCGAGTTCATCCGCCAGCAGCTCGCGGCGTTCGCGAAATTCATCGAGCGGCGGCAGGCGATAAGTAAGGTCTGAAATCCATCCCCGAGCCTCACTTGCTGAGGAGGAAGGGGAGCGGACAACCGGGAGGATCAACGCATATGGCGCGATTGGATGGACGCGTCGCCATAGTGACAGGCGGCGCCAAGGGTATTGGCCGGCATTACGCCAAGGCGCTTGCCGCCGAAGGCGCGCGCCTGATGATCGCCGACCTTGCCGACGGCAAGGACGTAGCGGACGCGATCGCCCGCGACCACGGCGCCAATTCGGTGGCGAGCGCCATCACTGACGTCAGCGACGAAGGCTCGGTCAAGGCGCTGGTGGCGCAGACCATGGAGCGGTTCGGCAAGATCGACGTTCTCGTCAACAATGCCGCGCTGTTTGCGCCGTTGCAGGAGACCAAGTGCACCGAGATCGACACGGCACTGTGGGACCGGGTCATGGCCATCAATCTGCGTGGGCCCTTCCTCATGGTGAAGCATGTCGCCCCACATATGGCCGCGCAGGGCTACGGCAAAATCATCAACATCGGCTCCGGCAGTATCTTTCACGGCATTCCGTGGATGCTGCACTACGTGACGTCCAAGGGCGGCATCCTGGCGATGACCCGCGTGATGGCTTTGGAACTCGGCGAGCAGGGCATCCGTGTCAATACGCTGTCCCCCGGCCTCACTATGAGCGAGTCGTTGATGGCCGAAAATCCCGGTCATATAG
>JBAUGC010000537.1:0-9972 GCA_049679485.1 Xanthobacteraceae bacterium | reverse complement strand
GGCTACGGTTTTCCTAGGCACATAATTTACGTAGGATGGTCGGCTTCACATAAGCGGTGGCATGTCTTTTGCCACTCCACACAGCGAAATTTGGCGTAGACAGTGCAGCGACCGTTGGAAGACGCCTGTTTGCATGAATTTCGGGTTCTGATCTCGATCTCGGGCTTACAGCAAAGTTGACAGGGGACGTTCGATGAAACTGCACGTCTATTTGAAAGGTCTATGCTGCGGTCTATTGGCAGCGGCGTCGTTCAGCGTCTCCGCTTTTGCCGCCGATCCGTTCATTGTCGGGGTGATTTCGCCGCTGACCGGACCGATGGCGACGGTCGGTGCACAGAGCACCTCCGGTCTGCAATTATGGGCGCAGGGCTTGAACGCCGCGGGCGGCATCAAGGGCCGCCAGATCGAACTCGACATTTGCGACGACCAGGGCACGCCGGAGAACGCCGTCACCTGCGCGCGGCGCCACATCGAGCGGCACGTAGCTATCATTCTGGACAACTCCATCAGCTCGACCATTCGCGCCATCACGCCGCTCCTGAAGGAAGGCCCGGTGATGGTTGTGGTGTCTCCGATCATCGACCCGGATCCGAAGAGTTACGTATTCCAGACCAGCGCATCGGACCTGGAGATCACCAGGGCGCTGCTCGCGTACCTGCAGGCAAACAAGATCAACAAGCTGGCGATGATCGCCTCGACCGACACGACCGGGGAAGCCAATGCCGACCATGCGCTGAAAGTGTTCCCGCCGGCCGGAGTTGCGATGTCGCTGGCGCGGATCGATCTGAAATCGAACGACGCCTCGATTCAGCTCGCCAATGTGGTCAAGGACAATCCGATCATCTACTCCGCGTATTCGGGTGCCGGCGCGGCGACCGTGGTCAAAAGCTTCAACAATCTCGGTCTCACCATCCCGTTCGTGCTCAGCAACGCCAATCTGTCGGATGCGTTCATGGCGCTGATCAAGAACGACATGCCGCCGCGCCTTCTCGGCCTCGGCCTCAATTTCATGTTGCCCGAACTGATCGACGACGCCGACCAGCGGGCACGTCTGCTGAAATTCAGGACCGCGTTCGAGGCAGCCAAGAAGGTCCAGCCAAGCCTGCTGGGGTTGATGGGCGTCACCCTTGCCGACACGGCCGAATCCGTGTTGCGCAACGTCGAGGACACCCGTGATGCCGCCGCGGTGAAAAAATATCTTGAATCGGCAACGATCAAAAGCATCGCAACAATCCGGTTTACGCCCGAGAGTCACGTCGGTGCGGGCGCCAGCACCATATCGGTCGTTGAATACAAGAACGGTCACTGGGCCAAAGCCGACCCGGTCAAGTAACGGCCGACACGCTCGTAGTGACCGATGAATCCGCTCACTCAAGCTATCATGAGCGGACTCATGATGGGCGCGGTTTACGCCATGCTGGCGATCGGGCTGGTGATCGTCTATCAGACCGCGCACGTCATCAATCTCGCGCACGGCGAAGCCTACGCGATCGCCGGCAGCGTCGTTGCGACAATCGTCACCTCGCAAGTGCTGCCGATCTGGCTTGCGCTCTGCGCGGCAATCGCCGCCGCCGTTGTGTTTTCAGTCGGTGTCGAGCGGTTTTTGCTGCGGCCGCGCCGGGCCTGGTCGCACAATGCGCTAATTCTGGTAACGCTCGCCGCCGCGGTGTTCATGCGCGGCGTTCTCTATACCCTGATCGGTTCTGACGCCGTTTCGTTTCCCCGTCTGGTTTCGGGCAGGCCGTTCCGCATCGCCGGCGGCGCGCTGCCGCCGCAGGGTCTCCTCCTCATCGTCGTCGGCTTTGCTCTGGCGCTGGCAGTTCCTTTGTTTCTTTCAGGAACCCGGCTCGGCCGGCAGTTGCGGGCGGCCGCCGAAAATCCCGACGCGGCCCAACTTATGGGCATCAACGTCGACCGCGCCCGCGTTCTCGCCTTCGCCATCGCCGGCGCCTATGGCGCCATCGGCGCGGTGCTGCTGGTGCCGCTGGTTTCGGTTGATTTCCATGCCGGCCTCGACATGACCATGCGCGGCTTTATCGCCGCCGCGCTCGCCGGAATGATGCCGATGTGGGCGATATTGTGCAGCCTGCTTCTCGGGTTGGGCGAAGCGTTCGTGACCACCTATTTCGACACGCTGGCGAAAGACCCGGTGGTATTTTTTGTCCTCATCGGCATCGCCGTGTGGCGCAGCAGAAACATTCGCTTCGGCGGGACCCGGCGCGCATGAAGCCGAGTCGTTTGGTTTTGGTCGTACTCGTCATCGCCGGAATTGCCGCGCCGTTCACCGAGCTGATCCCGGGCTGGACCGTGCCCTTGGCAACCGCGGTCTATTTCAACGCATTGGCCGCGATCGGCCTCAACCTGATCTTCGGCGTCACCGGCATGCTCGCGCTCGGCCAGGCGGCCTTCATGGTGGTGCCGGCATATTGCGCGGGCATTCTGGATAACTTCGGCATCCCGTTCTACCTAAGTCTCGCCGCGGCCCTCGCCATCACGCTCCTGCTGGCGAAATATACCGGACGCGTGTTCGTCAGATTACCGGGCATCTATCTTGCCGTCGGCACCCTGGGTTTCGGCTACTTCGTGGAAGGCGTGGCGCGGGCATTTCCGTCGTTTTCCGGCGGCGCATCGGGCTTGCTCCTGGAGCGCGGCCGCGGCATTGGCGATCACGCCTGGTACGCGATCGCATCAGTGGCGCTGATCGCCGGCATGGCTGTCTACCTCTGGCTGGTCCGGGGTGCGTTCTGGCGGCGGCTGCGCACGATCAATCACGACGAACTCGCCGCCGCTGTGCTCGGCATCCATGTCGGCAGAAGCAAGGAGCAGGTGTTTCTGATCGGCGCCGCGTTTGCCGCGGTGGCTGGGCTGCTCCGGGCGTACTACATCGGGCTGGCAATTCCGGAAGACGGCGGCGTCGACCATTCGCTGGAGCAACTGGCTATGGTGATGATCGGCGGCGCCGGCCATGTCTTTGGTCCGATCTTCGGCACCGCCGCGCTGCAATGGCTGTTTGTCGTTACCGGCTACGCCAAAAGCTACGTGCTCCTGGTCTACGGCGCGGTGTTTCTGGCGGCAGTGCTTTACCTGAAGGACGGCATCGCCGGCTGGGTAGCCAAAGGATGGCGTCACCTCGAGCGGTTGCTCGACGGAGCCACGCCTGCAAAACCTTTTGCGGGCGCGACGGAGCCAGTTGCCGCGCCTCTTATTGCGACCGGCGACTTGCAACGCAGCGGCACTTGTCTTGCCGTGTCCGAGGTCTCCAAGCGCTTTAGAGGCGTGCTGGCGCTTGACTGCGTCAGCTTCGGCGTCGATTTCGGCGAGACATTTACCATCGTCGGCCCGAACGGAGCCGGGAAGTCCACGTTGTTCAACATCGTATCCGGTATCGAAACGCCGAGCGGCGGCACGGTGAAGGTCGCCGCCAAGGACCTCGGCTCGTTCTCGATCTCCGAGCGCGCGCGTTTCATCGGCCGGTCATTTCAGATCGCGCGGCTCGTGCCTGATCTGACTGTTGTGGAAAACATCTTGGTGCGTCTCGATCAGATCGCGCCAAACCTGACGGAAGGCCAGCGCTCGAGCGTCGCGCAGGAGCAGATTGCCGCTTTCGGGCTGGCCGGCGTCGCCAACACTTTGGTGAGCACGCTATCCGCCGGCCAGCATAAGCTCGTCGATCTGACCCGGGCAGCTGTCGGCAATCCGCCTCTGGTGCTGCTGGACGAACCGGCCGTCGGACTTGCTGCCGACGAACTCGATCACCTCAAATCGCTCTTGTATAAGCTCCAGGCGCGCGGTTCCGCAGTGGTCATCGTCGAACACAACATCGATTTCGTCGCGGAAGTCGCCACGCGAGGCATTGTGCTCGACGGCGGCCGGCAAATCGCGTTCGGCCCGACCAGGGAAATCCTGGCCGACGAGAAAGTCCGCGAAGCCTATTTCGGTGCACTGGCATGACAGCGCCCATCCTGAGCATCGAAGGGTTGAGCGGCGGCTATTCGAAGCTGCCAGTGTTCCGCGACATTCGCTTGAGCCTGCATGCCGGCGAGACGGTCGGCGTCTGCGGCCCCAACGGCGCCGGCAAAACCACGTTGCTAAAGACGATCGCCGGCCTCCTGCCTCCGCTCGCCGGGTATGTTGCATTCGAAGCGCGAACGCTCGGCGCGGCGAAGGCTTACGCGCGGACCCACGCCGGCCTCGTCCTGGTGCCCGAAGGACGGCAAATCTTTGCGTCGCTGACGGTCAGGCAAAATCTCGAACTGAGTCGGGCGGCGCGGCGCATCGACACGGCGTCCTATCCGCGGCGGTTCGACGAAGTGCTGTCGCTGTTTCCGAAATTGCGCGAGCGCCTCGATCAGTCCGGAGGCGCACTGAGCGGCGGCGAGCAACAGATGCTGGCTATCGGCCGGGCGCTGCTGCTTGATCCCAAAGTGCTGATGCTGGACGAGCCGACGCAAGGGTTAGCGCCGATCATGGTTCGGCAGGTGCTGGCGGCGCTGTTGGCGCTTCGCGGCAAAATATCGATCATCGTCGTCGAACAAAACCGTGCGTTTCTCGACGAACTCGCCGACACGATCTGCGACATGCGCGCGGGAACACTTACTCCCGGTATCGCGGCGACCGCACAGGCAATTTGACCGGCGATGTCCGACCAAGAATCCAAGATCCAGATCTCGTTTCGGCTCAACGGGAAGTCGGTGTCGGTGCGCGCCCCACCTCGGTTGAACCTGGTAGATCTGCTGCGCACCGAATTTCGGCTGACCGGCTCGCATGTCGGTTGCGAGCACGGCGTGTGCGGCGCGTGCAACGTCATGCTCGACGGCATCGTCGTTCGCGGTTGCCTGACGTTCGCCGTCCAAGCGGACAGCCGCGATGTCGTCACGATCGAGGGGCTCACGGCGAACGGCCATATCCGCGACTTGCAGGAAGCATTCGTGCAGCGAAACGCGCTGCAATGCGGTTTTTGCACGCCCGGCATGTTGATGACGGCCGTGGAATTGCTGGCGCGTGATCGCACTCCCTCTCGCGAGCAAATCCGTGACGAAATCAGTGGCAATTATTGCCGCTGCACCGGCTACCAGGCGATTGTCGACGCCGTCGAGGCGGTCGTGGCGCAGCGAAACGGCCGGAATGTCGACGCGCCGCCGGCCGATACGCGCTCCGTGATCGGCGCCTCCCGCGCGCGGCCAAATGCGTCGCCGCTAGCCGAAGGCCGCGGCACCTATACCGACGATGTGGTGCTGCCGAGCATGGCGCATGTCGTATTTCTGCGGAGCCCGCACGCGCACGCCCGCGTTGCTTCCATCGATGCAGCCGCAGCGCAAACCGCACCCGGGGTGATCGCAGTGTTCACTGGCGCCGACCTGGCCGCGGTCTGTCCGGCGTGGCAGACGCGGCTGGCCATGATGCCTTCGCATCATTCCGCGCCGCAGGCGCCGCTCGCGGTGGACGAGGTTTGCTGGCAGGGCGAAGCCATCGCCGCCGTTGTCGCCGTCACCCGGCGCGAAGCGGAAGATGCCGCGGAACTCGTCGAGGTTGAGTGGGAGGTTCTTGGCGCGGTCGCCGGCTTGCCGGAAGCGCTCGCGCCGGATGCATCGCTCGTCCACTCCGCGATGGCCAATAATCTCGCGATCGAGCACGGCATCGACATCGGAGACACTGCGAAGCAATTCGCCGAAGCGGCCGCCGTCGTCGAACACAGCTTCCGGTTTGAACGGCAGACGGCGGTGAGCCTTGAACCGCGCTGTATCCTTGCATCGTTCGACCGCAATCTGGGCGCGCTGACGATCTATCATTCGCATCAGGCGCCGTTTCAGATGCGGGAGGTGTTTGCCGAGCAGCTCGGACTCAATCCGGAAGATATCAGGATCGTCGTCAAAGACGTCGGCGGCGGCTTCGGCCTGAAGCTGCACGCGTTCGCCGATGAGATGGCGGTCGCGGCCATCGCCACGCTCCTTCCGGTTCCGGTCAAGTTCGCCGCCGATCGTCTGGAAGCATTCGTCAGCGACGCTCACACCCGCGAGGCCAATGTTGATGGCCGCATGGCCTTGAGCGCCGACGGGAAAATTCTCGGCATCGAAATCGACATGCTCGCCGGTTTTGGCGCTTATTCGATTTATCCGCGCGGCAGCATCGGCGAAGTCATCCAGACGCTGCAGATGATCGGTGCGCCCTACGAGATCGGCGCCTACCGCGGGCGCGTCCGCGGCGTATTCCAGAACAAGCCGCCGACCGGGGCTTACCGCGGCGTCGGCCAGCCGTTCGCATGCACGATCACCGAACAGCTTGTCGATCTCGGCGCGGCCGCCCTGCACATCGATCCGGCTGAACTGCGCCGGCACAACTATCGGCGCACCGGCGCCGAGGTCGGCAAGACGCTCAACGGTATCGTCGTCGCAGATTTGTCGCTTGATGCCTGCATGGAAACAATGCTGCGGCGCATGAACTATGACGAGCTGCGCCAACAGCAACAGAATTTACGGAAGCGCGGTATTTTCCGCGGCATCGGCCTATCGACCTTTATTGAAATAACCGGCGTCGGTTCGGCGTTGTACGGCTCGCAGGGTTTGCGGGTCGCAGCCAACGAAAGTTGCCGCCTGACGCTCGATGGATCGGGGCGGGTGCGCTGCGAAACCAGCATTACCGATCAGGGCCAGGGCACTTCGACCGGTATCGCGCAGATCGTGTCTGACCAATTGGGCGTGCCGATCGAAGCTGTCAAAGTGGTGACGGGAGACACTGCCGTCGTCCCCTATGGCGGCGGAGCCTGGGCATCGCGTGGCATCGCGCTTGGCGGCGAAGCTACGCGTCGCGCGGCACTGTTGTTGAGGGACAACGCGCTGAAGATCGCCGCTTCACTGTTGCAGCAGCCTGCATCCGCGCTCGCCATCCGCAGCGGATCGGTGATCAACGCGGCCGGCGCCGAACAGATATCGCTCGCCGAAATCGCCGCCGCCACGCGCTACCGGCCGCACACCATTCCGCTCGACGAGATCCCGCCCCTGGAAGTCTTGGCAAGCTACGTTCCGCAATCCGTTCCCTACGTCGTAGCCAACGGTGTCCAAGCTGCGTCGGTGGAGGTCGATACCAGCACCGGCACGGTCAAGATCCTCGATTTCTGGATCGTGGAAGACTGCGGGCGCGTGATCAATCCGTTGCTGGTAGACGAGCAACTACGCGGCGGCGCCGTGCAGGGTATCGGCGCCGCGCTGTACGAGCACTGCGTCTATTCGGCGGAGGGGCAACTCCTCAACGGCAGCTTGGCGGACTACCTCGTCCCGATGGCGGCAGAAATGCCCGACATCGACATCGCCCACGCGGCGACGCCGACGCGGACGACAAAGCTCGGCGCCAAAGGCGTCGGCGAAGCCGGAACCGTCGGCGCACCGGGGGCGATCTGGACAGCCGTAAACGACGCGCTGCGGCCGCTCGGCGTTCAAGTCCAGCAGCAGCCGATTACGCCGGAGCACATCGTCGAATTGCTGGCCCTCAAACGGTAGAGCCAGCCGACCTACAGTTTCCCGGCGAATGCGTCGGCGATGAACCGCTGCGTCAGCGCGTAAGTCAGCCGCGTCGCCGGCTCGTTCCACGCGGCAATGCCCGGGATGTCTACGCCTTCGTCGGTATAGGCGTGCAACACGCCCGAGAAGACCAGCATCTGCCATTTGGCGCCGGCCGCCTCCATCTCGGCTTCGAAGGCATCGCGGTCGGCTTTTGGCGCCACCCGATCGGGCGCGCCATGGGTGACCAGCAGCGCCGCCTTGATCGCTCCGGGCTTTGCCGCTTCGGCGGTCTTGAGATCGCCGTGGATCGAGACCGCAGCAGCGATGTCAACGCCATCGCGCGCCAGCTCTAGAACATTGCCGCCGCCGAAGCAGAAACCGATGGCGGCGCGGCGGTGGTCGATCAGATCGAGCTTCCCGGCTTTGTCGAGCATCGCCGTGTACGCCGAGCGGATGCGTTGCCGCTGCTCGGCGGCGTTCTCGCGCAGCGGATTGGCGAGCGCAGCGGCCTCGTTGAAATCGGCTGGCCGGTTCCCCTTTCCGTACATATCGGCGACAAAGACGACGTAGCGATCGCCGGCCACCAGCTTCGCGCGTTCGATTGCCAGATCGGTCAAGCCCAGCCAGTTCGGCGCCATCAGCACCGCCGGACGCTTGCGCCTGACCTTCTCGTCATAGACCAGCACACCCTCGGCGGTGAGCGTGCCCATGGAATACGTCATCACTTCGGACTTCATTGCGCTTCTTCCCCATGATCGTCAGTGCCGGATCTGATCCGGCCATTCATGCTGATTTGCGACTTAGAACAGAAATTGAGCTACAGACCCACGCATCTCAGCACGGATGAGCGCGCCTCTGCTATGGCGAAATCGCGTATCGAAGGCAGCCGGAAAATGCCCGCGCATGACGAAGCGAGAATGAAGGGTGCGCTTAATATATGCCTGTAAAAAATACTGGACTTACGCCGCCAGCAGTTTCTGCACTTCGCTGACCAGCTCGCGCAGGTGGATCGGCTTGGATAGCACCTTGGCATGCTTGGGCGCGCTCGAATCGGAATTGAGCGCTACGGCGGCAAAACCGGTGATGAACAGGATCTTGATGTCGGGATCGAGCTCGGCCGCGCGCCGCGCCAGCTCGATGCCGTCCATCTCCGGCATGACGATGTCGGTGAGCAGAAGTTCGAACGGCTCCTCGCGCAGACGCTGATAGGCCGCGAGGCCATTGTCGTACGACTTCACTTCGTGGCCGGCGTTCTGCAGCGCTTTCACCAGGAATCGGCGCATGTCGATGTCGTCTTCCGCGAGCAGGATTTTGGGCATGCCAGTCGATTCCGGCCCAGCGCCGGCCCCCTTCATTCCATAAGCCGCATCACGGGTAAATATGAGGTGAAGGGCGCGGCCGCCTGAGGTATCGCGCTCCGGACGCGGTATCGCGCTCTGGACAATGACCGTCGGCACACGCTAGGGATTTGATGCTCGGTTGACGAAGCGTCAAGGCGCCACAACCCCCAGGCACCATGCTGGAAATCCGGGATGAATTCGATCCGCCGTTCGAGGCCCATGAGCCAGTCGAATGCCGCGGTCCCGTCCTGTTCAATTCGCCGCACAGCGGCCGGATCTATCCGCGCGAGTTCTTGCTGGCGTCGCGGCTTGATCTCGCCACCTTGCGACGCTCCGAGGACTCGTTCGTCGACGAGTTGATTGCCGGCGTTGTCGCCCGCGGCCACCCGCTGGTGCGGGCGCACTTCCCGCGGTGCTACGTCGACGTCAATCGCGAGCCTTACGAACTCGATCCGCGGATGTTCGACGGCCGTCTGCCTTCCTTTGCCAATACGCGCTCGATGCGGGTTGCCGGGGGCTTGGGCACGGTCGCGCGCGTGGTCGGCGACGCGCAGGAAATCTACGATCAGCGCATTTCGGTCGCGGAAGCCCTGCGGCGCATCGAGAGCCTCTACAAGCCCTACCATCGGACATTGCGGCGCGTGTTCATGCGCCTGCATCGTGATTTCGGCTCCGCCATGCTGATCGATTGTCACTCTATGCCCTCGGCGACGGGCGCGAGAGACGAGCGTCCGCGCGCCGATCTGGTGCTCGGCGACCGCTACGGCACCAGCTGCGTGCCGGTGATCGCCGAGACCATCGAAGCGACCATGCGCGAGTTCGGCTATGTGGTCAGCCGCAACAAGCCCTATGCGGGCGGCTTCATCACCGAGCACTACGGCAATCCGACCGCGGGCCTTCACGCCATCCAGCTCGAAATCAACCGGGCGCTGTATATGGACGAGCGGCGCTACCAGCGCACGTCGTCGTTCGCCAAGCTCGCGAACCAGTTCGAATTCCTGGCCGACCGTCTGGCGGCGATTCCGCTGGAAGAGTTGCGACCTTATCGGGCTGCTGCAGAATAAACTTGGAGTCACGCGGCGACACCTGCGCGACGAAAAAGTAAAAGAAATTGAAAAAGAAAAAGGGCCGCTCGC
>JBAUGC010000536.1:0-4957 GCA_049679485.1 Xanthobacteraceae bacterium | reverse complement strand
GCCTGCGGGCGTTGGTCCGCCTCGACCCGAGTAATCGCGCCCGGTACAGCGTCGAACCCATCATCGAGAGAACGCTGGCTTTGTGCCGGCCTAAGCTCGATCAAATCCATGCCACCGCCCGGGTCGTCTTGGCCGGCGATCTTCCTCCGGTCATGGTGGATGTTCTGCAAATCGAGCAAGCCCTCCTCAATCTCCTGCACAACGCGATTGAGGCGATCACTGAAGCCGGAAATCTGGAAGGTTCCATCCTGATAGAAGCGTCGGCTGCCGGGACAGACTTTGTCGAGATCAGGGTCAGCGATAACGGCCCGGGGTTTCCGCCCGATCTGTTCGAAAGTCCATTTCTTCCATTTTCATCGACGAAGGCGGAAGGTCTTGGCTTCGGATTGCCATTATGTAAATCGATTATCGAGACTCATGGCGGCCGTCTTTGGTTGGACGAAAACTCGCAAGGCGCCGCTGTTCACTTTACGCTGCCGGTCGCCGAGACATCGTGACATGATTGATCCGATCCATATTGCTCTTATCGACGACGATCCGGCGGTGCTCGATTCTCTGCGACTTTACCTGACGGAGCAGAAGCTTGAGGTATCGTGCTTCGACGCCCCGGACGAGTTTCTTGGGGCCGTCGATCGCTCCATGCAATTTGATTGCGTCGTTTCGGACGTTCGCTTGCCGGGCATCTCGGGTCTTTCGCTTGTTCGTTATCTTAATACGCGACGGTTCACCCGGCCGATCATCCTGATTACGGGTCACGGTGACATCGACATGGCTGTGTCGGCCATCAAGATCGGAGCGTTCGATTTCATCGAAAAGCCATTCGATGAAAGTCGTCTTCTCGCGAGCATTCGCAAGGCGGTTGAGCAAAAACAGCAGCATATGGGCGATACGGCAGAGTTGGAACAATTGCAGTCGCGGTTTAATTCGCTGTCTTTCCGCCAGCGTCAAGTTATGGAACTTGTCGCCGCCGGATTGTCGAGTAAGGAGATCGGAATGCGGCTCGAAATAAGCACAAAAACCGTCGAAAACCATCGGTCCTGGGTTATGGAGCGGATCGGCGCTCGCAATCTTGCAGAACTCGTGCGGATGGCAATGAAGATTCAGACGAAGTCGTAGAGCATTTCGGGCATTTCGAAGACGCGGTGCGAAGCCGACCAGAAGCAAGCGGCGGAGATCGCGTCAGATAAGGCTTTGAATGTCCCCGTGCAATTTTCCAACCTGCCTTACTCATGAAGGACCTTTGGGGGGAAAACACCTAGGTGTTTATCCCTTGTAGGGGTAAGGCGCTGAAAGATGATACCTCCTTCCAGAAGTAGCCTACGTCGAGGCACAATAAAAATTTTAGCAACAGGAGTGAACACATGCCGCTCATCACTACGACTGTAACGGTAGGTCCCGGCGTAACTTCCACTGGCGACGTCGTTGTCGTTCCCGGCGTTCTCGACGTTGGGCCCGGCGGAACCATCATAAACACGGTCGCTGCCGATGGTGGCGTCACGGTTATCTTCGACGGTGGCACAGCAATTGGCACAGTACTAGACGACGGCCTCCAGGAGGTTGATGGAGAGGGAGTGGTCACAACAGTGACCGGCACTTTGATCGGCTCGACCGGTCTAGAGTTCGTGTTTTCGGGCGGCGTGACCTCCGGAGCGACAGTATTCAAGGGCGGATTGGAGGAGCTATTCGTTTCCGGCAGCGCCGTGGGGATGACCGTCAACGGCGGCTCCGCAACGGTATTTAGCGGCGGCACTGCGTCCGGTACCGACGTCATTAATGGCGGCGTGCTGACCGTCTCTAGCGGCGGCACGGATAAAGCCGCAACCGTGGGCCCCGGCGGCACGCTGAACGTATTGTCCAGCGGCACCGACAGCGGCACGTCAGTAACCGGCGGCACCATGAACGTGTCTTCCGGGGGTACGGCCGACCATACCTCGGTAGGCACTGGCGGCACCATGAACGTGTCTTCGGGAGGCACTGCCAGCGGCGTGTCAGTCGGCAGCGGCGGCACGCTCACCGTCTCTTCTGGCGGCGTCGTCAGCGCGCTGACGATCAAAGATCCGAACGACCCGGGTGTCACCGCGGCTGCTAATGTGCTTTCCGGCGGCACCGTCGATGGTAGCACCAAGATCGATGGCGGACAGCTGATACTGGACGCCGGCGCCGTCTTCCAACCCCATGCCGCGCTGACAATCATCAACAGCGGCTGGCTGGTGCTGGAACAGGACTCGTTCAAAGGCACCATCCACGACTTCGGCGGCCAGGACTTCATGGACCTGACCAAGATCAGATTCATCGGCCAAGAGACGGCTGCGACCTTTACGCAAACTAGCGGGGCCGGTGGCACCCTTCAGGTCGCACAGGGCAACCACGTCGTCGACCTGCACCTGACCGGCACCTACACGACCGCGAACTTCGCGCTCGCGAGCGATGGTGCGCACGGTACGTTGGTTGCCTTTGTCCCCAATGCTGCGCTGCCGGGCCACGGGTAGCCGGCATCAGATCAATCTGCGTCGATCCGAAACAAGTCCAAAACGGACCACCGGGCGAACGGGGCTTGTCGCATCCGTTCGTTCGGTGCAGGTTTTAAGAAACGGAAGCTCAAGCCGAAGCACCTGAGAATGCCGGCTAAGGCATCCCTGAACGGACATTGCGGTTGTCGCTTACAGACCGTGGGCGTTGGCCGGCAGCTAGTCGTGGTGCTTGATCCTCAGCTCTTTCACAAGATCATAAGCAGGCAGAAACAAATCGACCCCACCATCATATGGGGCGACCGCCGCTCCGGTTGAGCAAGACATCCAGAGAGTGAACGCGGCCTCATCATTTGCGACAGCCCGGAGCAAATCATGGGCGGATTTTGGTGCGCGAAGATAGCAACGTGGCGTTCCGACATCGATGTCCGGAGGCTTATTGGGCGAGTGATTTGATGTAGGCCTCGACGTCGACGAACTCCTCCCGAGTCGTCGCGAGATTCGGCATTTTCGGATGGGTCGCGTTTAGCCACCAGGGCGGCGGCCGGGGGCAGAACACGGTTCATCCGCGGGCGGTGCCCTCGCCCGGAGGCACGGTGTCTGACGCCAGGACCAGCTCCGCGTCGTCGACGACGTAGCGAACGTAACGATAGTCGTGGATGAAGCTGATCCGGCCCTCCGTCCATTCCAGCCACATAAAGTAGCTGGGCTTCATCGCCTGAGGCCCGTCGTAGACTGCGATCACCTCGCGGCCATCGAGCCAGGCCGGGGCGAGCCGCACCGGGGTAAAGCCCGCATAGAAGCCGAAGAACCTCCCCACGTCGGCGGCGCCGGCGCGCGATGGGTAGGTCGACTGGTTCAGCCGCACGTCATCGGCCAGCATCGCGCGCAGGCCGTCCCAGTCGTGCCGGTGAAACATGGCAATATAGCGGGCGACGGCGGGTGACGCCGGGCGCGGCGCGGGCTTTGCCGGCGCCTCGGCGTTGATGGCCTTGAGCCGGGCCCGGCCGCGGGCGAGGTGAGCCTTCACGGCGTTGACCGTGAGGTCGAGTATGGCGGCGATTTCTTCGAGCGACTGGTCGAGCACGTCCTTGAGGATCACCACGCTGCCGCTGCATGGTCGGGAGATCCACGAACCGCGACACCGCCGTCTCCACCGCCTCCCGCCGCATCAGCACCTCCACAGGATCCGGGCTTTCCGGATCGGCGACCTCGTGGGCCGCCTCGATAGGTTCGGCCACGCGGATCGCGCGGCTGCGCAGCAGGTCGAGCGCACGATTGTGCGCGACGCGGAACAGCCAGGCGCGCAGCGGCGTCGCTTCGTCCAGCTCGTCGAGCGCAACGAAAGCCCGGGCGAAGCTATCCTGCACCACATCTTCGCCGTCGATCACCGAGCCCATCAGACGCGCGCAGTAGCGGTGAAGCTCCGGCCGCAGCTTATCGGCCAGCGCCACCAGCTCGGCGTGGCGCACCGAAGGCGGCGACGATGGGTCTACGTTCAAGCCGCCTCTCCCTCGAGGACCGTGATGCCGGTATCGCCCTTCAGACCGAAGGCGACGCCTGTGGCGTACCGTAGATCGTCAAGCACTGCGATCAGGTGGTCGCCGAATTGACGGGGCGGGAGCGGCGCGCCGAACCGGGCCAAGTACGCCTCGCGCTCGACGCCCATCGCGCGCGCGTAGGCATTGGCGCCGGCGTCGCCGACCCCGGTCCTGCCGATGATCTGCAGCGGCACGATCGCTTGGAAGCGGATGCCCAGCTTCTTCTGCTCGGCGACCCCATTGGCGTATTTGGCCATGAACCAGAGCATGCGCTTGGCGCCGGCGTAACCGCCCGAGAGCGGCGATCCGTTCGCGGCCGCGCCGCTCGATCCGACGAGGACGCGGCTACCGGGCTTGAGCGGCAGGTTGAGCGCCGCCTGGATCCAAAAGAGCCCGGCCTTGACGTCAGTTTCCCAGGTCGCGGTAAAATCAGCCCAGCTTATCTGGTCGAGCGGCCCCATCCGCGGGATCGCGCCGGCGTTCAGCACAAGGATGTCAGGGCGGACCTCAGCAACGATGCGTTGGGCCGCGGCCTCGTCCGTGACATCGGCGGAGATTACCGCTACGCCGAGTCTTTGCTTCACCGCTGCGAGCGCGGCCTGGTCGCGCGCCACGACAGTCACCTTGGCGCCCTGCTCCACCAGGGCCTCGACCAGTCCCAAGCCAAGGCCACGGCTTCCACCGGTGACGACGATAGTCTTATCTTTGAGGCTCATCGGTTCTGCTCCCATGTCTAACTATGACCAGGACGATCGAGACGCCGAAAAGGAGTCAATCGATGCGCGGCCTATTCCCAACTGTCGAGCTTGATTTCGTCTGGCCAGGGCGCGCCTTTGCCGGTTTCAAGGAGCGACTTCAAGCTCAGCAGAAAAACCGCCCACTTGGTGCTGCAATGGTGCATGAACTCCACCGGCTCCTTCCAACCCTGATGTTTGAACAGGATGATGG
>JBAUGC010000535.1:0-3263 GCA_049679485.1 Xanthobacteraceae bacterium | reverse complement strand
CGTTCGGCCTCCTCGGTCCACATCCGGCCGTGGCGCGGCCACAACGGTTCGACCAGATCCATCTGGTAGCGGTGATCAACGACGCGCTGGCGCAGCTGGTGCAGATCCTCGGCGCTGGCCTGCGACCAATCGTCGGGAATGCGCCGCCGCGCTTCGCGGTAGCCGTCCGCCAGTTGCGCCGCGATCGAACTGAAGTCGAACGGATCGAGCGGCCACTGCTCGATGGCGGCAGCCGTGGTATCGAGCCAGACGACGATGCCATCGCGCAGCTCGGGCGTCAGCACCGTGTGCTCTTCGCTGCCGCGGATGGCTTCGATCCGGGTTCGGATGGTCTCGGTCGAGCGCTCCGACAGCGCCATTCCGTTCTTGACGAGGTCGTTGAAGGCGTTGAGCGCCGACTGGCCGTCGCGGGCGCGTGACAGCGAGCGCGCACGGTCGCGGGCTTCCTGGCGCAAACCCACCGCGTCGGGAATGAATGGCTCAAGTAGCCGCATCAGCGCCCGCCACTGCTTCATGGCGCGCCGGAAGTCATGGACGGCATCCTGGCTTGTGCGCTCCGGATCGGAAATAACCGCGTGCGCGGCGGCGAGGATATTGGCCGCGATCGCGCGCACAGCCGGCCCGATCGCCGCCTTAGGCCGCAAGGCGGGTTTCTCCCCCATATCGACTTCTAGGAAGGCGTGCATGACGGTCCGAAGGATTATCCATGACAGTATGGCGAAAAATTAGGCCCGCTGCACCTTCCCTAAACGGAAGGCGCTTGCTACATGAATTCGCGAATGAAACTCATGGTTTGGCGCGGGGTGGAGCAGCCCGGTAGCTCGTCAGGCTCATAACCTGAAGGTCGTAGGTTCAAATCCTACCCCCGCAACCAAAACCTCGCGCGCGTGCGGCTTTATCGGCCCATTGGGGCGGCGGCCGGCGGCGGCGACGTTTTTGACCAACTCGCTGACGACGTATGCGGCCCGCTGCCTTCGCTGGCGCTGATAGGGCTGATCTTCGGTCAAGCACTTAGTAGTTGCTTGAGCGCGTCGTCGATGAACTTGCCATCGGCTGGGTTGGTACCGGGTCCTCCGGCGAAATGACCCCAAATCGAGGGCACCGGCAGCAATTTCGCGTTCGGCATGTTGGCGACTTCAAATTCGCTGTCCGCCGGAGGGAAGTAGAGGTCGGTCTGGCCGGGCATCACGTAAGCCTTTGCCTTGATCGCGCCCAACGCTCTTTTGAAGTCGCCCTTGTAGATTTCGTTGTCGCTGATGTCGCCGTTCTGCCAGTTCCACAACATGGCGAGGAGGTTATTGGCATCCTTTGGTGCAAAGAAGCCTTCCCAAAAACCGACGAGAAAATCTTCCAGCGAGGAATAACCCAAGCGTTCCAGATCGAGCCGCTCGCGATAGAACGCCTGCGAGAAGCCCCAGCCGGCGTAAACCCGCGCCATGGCACGCAAGCCTCTGGTCGGCTGATCCTTGTACCAGCCGCCATTGAACGCGCCGTCGGCTGTCAGCGCCGCCTTCACGCCTTCGAGGAACACGAAGTTGTGGCGCGAGCACTTGGCTGAGCCGCAGAACGGCGCGATGCGCTCGACCATGTCGGGAAAGAGCGCGCCCCAATGAAACGTTTGCAGCGCCCCCATCGACCAGCCGGTGACGAGCCGCAATTTCTTCACGCCGAATTTTTCGGTCACCAGCCGATACTGCGCCTGCACGTTGTCGTACGTGGTCACGCGCGGAAAGCGCGGTCCGTTATAGGGCGCGGGCACGTTGCTCGGCGACGACGACAGGCCATTGCCCAGCATGTTCGGAATGATGATGAAGTATTTCTCGGGATCGAGCGCCATGCCCGATCCGATCAGCCATTCGTTGTCGTAATGCTGGCCGGAATACCACGTCGGATAGACGACGACGTTGTCTTTCGCCGTGCTCAGCTTGCCGAACGTTTTGTAGGCAAGTTTGCAGTCCGGCAGCGTCCCGCCGCGTTGCAAGCGCACATTTCCAAGTTTGAAGATTTCATAATCCAGCCCCATCCGTCTTCTCCAGCCCCGGAAAGCTTCAGAAACTATGGCTTTGATCAGCCATCACCCATGGCAGCACGTGTTGATGATACCCGCCACGCTGAGGTGGAGAAACGAAAAAGGACGCCGAATAACTTGGCGACAATATTGAGCGCCACAGCTGTCACGTCCTGCTGCACATTTGATTGGCAGCTCTGAGATCGGATCCGCTACGTCTTGAGCACGCCGGGATCGGTTAGAAGATCGCGCCGTTGGGGCCGGCGCCATCCGCCGGCGATTATTCCCTCCCAGCCGGAACCCTGCGAGCGAGCATTTAGCGACGCCTCGCGCTCACGCAGACCCGATCGCAGCGCTTAACGGCGAGCCAATGCTCCGCACGTTCATAGGACCAGCCATTGTCGTCGTGCAGCGTAAAGTACGACGTATAGCCGAAATAGAACCAGAACAGATCGACCGCGCCAGCGACATCGACGGCGCGCCGCAGTGCTCCGAGCTTCGCCAGATGTTCGGCGATTGGCGTGAACGACTTGCGATAGACCGAGGTCGCGGCCTGTAGCGCCTTAGCGACGGCTTCATCATGCGGCGCCGTGGTCAGCACGACGCGCATGATGTCCTCATCTGCTTCCGGCTCCGTCGGTGGCGCAGCGATTTTGAGGGCATCATGGCAGCCTTGGCGAACCCTGACTACGAATCCCTGCCGTTTCTCAACGTCTTTACGCCGGAACACGCCAAGGATCCGCTCGCAACGATAGCCGCGCTCGGCGACGGCCACGCTATGGCGCGCAGCCCGCGCGGCCTCGAATGCCTCAGCTACGATCTCTCGTGGGAGCTGTTGCGCGACGAGCGGTTTCCGGTCGGCTTCGAAGAGCTGCTTACCATGTGCGGGCTTCCGACCGATGGCGCGGCGCACCATTATTTCGCACGCAACACGGCCGCGCTGGAAGGCGAGGAGCATCGCCGGCAACGGCGCTTGCTGGCCCCATTGTTCAGTCCCGCCGCGATCGGGCGCGCGCGCCAGGTCGCTCGGCAGATCGTTGCGGAATTGCTCGACGGCATAAAGCGCAAAGAATTTCGACTTCGCCGTCGATGTGGCGCCGCACGTGCCGTCGGCGTTTTTCTGCTATTTGATCGGCGCGCCGATGAGCGACCGTGCGCTGGTGGCGGCGTGCTCGGACAGCATGATCAAGGCGTTCCGCGCCGATCCGACGTTTCGCGACGAGATCGAGCACGGCACCAATACGCTGGTCTACTA
>JBAUGC010000534.1:0-9633 GCA_049679485.1 Xanthobacteraceae bacterium | reverse complement strand
GGAGTTCATGATTCGCTGGTCGCGGGTTCCGGTGCCCATTCGGTGCTTTACGACTCCGGCAACTTTGCCACTCTGGTCGGCGGCAGCGGCCGCGGCGACGTACTCGTAGCCGGGGGCGGTACAGATGAGTCGCTGGTTGCTGGCGGTAGGCATGCTGAGCTGTGGGGCGGTAGTGGTAGAGGCGATGTCCTCGTAGCTGGACAACACTTCGACGCCGTTACTCTCAAGGGCGGCGACGGGCACCACGAGTATCTCTACGGCGCGGGCAGCGGCGACGTATTCTATGCCGGCGGCGCACTCGACTCCGGCATCGGAAATGGCACGCTGGTGGCCGGCGGCAACAACGAGCAGATCCATATCGGGGCCCACGGCAGCGATACGATCAGCGGCTCGAACAGCAGCAGCAATGCGGTGTTCTTCGACAGTCAGGCCTACGGTACCGGCTCGGGTATCACGATTGCCACCGGGACTAACGGAGTTACGACTGTCAGCTTCGCCGACACTGGTCAACACTTCACGATCAGCGGTATTCAGACACTGAACTTCTCCGACGGCCACGTGGTCCATCTGTAATTGGATCGATAGCGAAGGTCTTTAGCAAACGCCCCGCATCGCGGGGCGTTTTGCGTTGAGCTAACGCAGCTGGAGGTGCATGGCGCCCATATGCGATGTTGTTGCGTTGCGTTGCGTTGCGTTGCTAAGTTCCGCGGACGCTCGTTACAACTGCCGCTTCCAACTCGTCGGACATATCGAGACCGGACGTCTTCAAATCTTGCTGGATCGCCTCCTTGTCGGCGTCCTGCATCAATGCCAGCGCCCACAGATCAAACTGGTCGCGTTTGACCAAAATTATCGCAAATCCGGCGCGCGCCAGCGCATTGCCGAGCGATGTGCAAGTGAATCCGGTGTTGTGAGCCATGAAGGTCAGGCCGCGCGCGATCGAAGCCGAATGTCCGAACAGCATATCGAGGGGAGTAATCGGTCCCGCTGGTGACATGTAGGCGGGATGATCTAGACCCCGCGTCGCAACTAAAGCGGCGACAGTCTCCAAGTCCGGGGAGCTGATCAGAGCAAAACCGTCCGGCTTTAGAATTCGGACAAACTCGGACAGCGCTCGCGGCACCTCGTGGGCATAAAGATGTTCCAGGCTGTGCGAGGACCAGACGGCGTCGAAGCTTTGCGCAGCAACGAGCGCACTCATGTCGACGATCGAGCCGGTTAGGTGCGCCGAGGCTTGCGGATCGATATCGAGCCGGATTTCATCCCACTCGCCCTTGGTAAATAGCGGGTGGAGATGGCGGTTGGAGGGCGGCCCCGACCCGGCGTTGAGCACACGTCTCACGCGTTCTGCCTCCCCGGCAATTCATTCATCGTAAAGGCATTCCTACCGGTTCGTATCATAAGCTCTTGGTTATGCGGCAATGAACGCGCACCGCGCAAGTTCATTCAGGCGTAAGAATTGGCCGGCGCGCGCGGGCCGTTTCCTATGTGGACTATGGCGCAATACTCGCAATTACCAGGGCTAACTCGTGTGCGCACAATTTGCGCCGGTTTGCTTGCTCGGTCCGAGCAATCGGAACGACCGACTTACGTGTTGCAGGAGCTGAACTGCTCATCACGGCCTCGAGGTTACGCGCGTTTGTTTGCTTAAAAACTGATTGAGAGAGTCGCGAGCATTTAATCGGCTCACAAGCCGGAAAAGTAGAAGGTTCCAATCAACATGGCCCCGCGGCTGAATTCAGTGGGGCGTTGACACGCTTAACATTGCCGAAGGCCGCTGGGGAACGGGCGGCCATGCAGCGGACGGGGAACTCAACGAAGTCCAGTTTCATTTCATTGGCTGGGCGGTTTCGGAACATTGGTCTTGTCGGCCCGGCGATGGCCGTCTTGATCGGCTTCATTGAAGCCGTGGCGGTGCACGCCTCCGAAGCAGCTGCCGACGACGTCGCAGCGCACGATCATGCGGCGGACATTTTGTCCGGCGTTGCGCCGAACGGGGGGCACCGGTCCAACGCCGGCGCTTCGTTTGTAGGTGCGACACACCAGCTGCCCGACGAGACCTCTTCGTTTGCTGATGCAGCACAGCATCCGTCCGATAGCGCCTCTTCGTTTGCTGATGCGGCACACCAGCCGTCCGACAACGCCTCCTCGTTCGCGGATGCAGCACACCTTCTGTCCGATAACGCCTCTTCGTTTGATGATGCGACGCACCAGCTGTCATCCGGTGGTTCCTCGTCCGAGGACTCACCCTTCGGACACGCGGACGACGCCGCTTTGTCGGCTTCAGCCTCCTCGACCGGCTCGAACGATGATCATGACGCAGGCCCGGCGTTAGCCAATTCAGATAGCTTCTGGTTCAACGCCGACGGCCCGGTGCATATCAGCCTGGACGCGGACCACGGTGTTCATGCGGCGACCGACAGCTTCGCGGCTGTTTTCGACGTGTTCGCCGAGAACTCCGCGGCGAACGCCGAGGTGACATTCACCAGCGCCGCGTCAAGTTCATTTCAGTACAGCGGCCCGAGCATTCTCGACACCGCCCCCGGCGGAGCGAGCGCCCATTGGACCGATGCGATCGATGCCCCGACAAGCACCATACCACTAGCAAACTTCACGACTGATGCAGCCGAACCGAGCGAGCTTCATCAAGCCAACTCGATCGTGAATAATATCGTCATCGGCGGGGGCAGCTCGAAACCGGAAGCTGCCAACGCTTCTGTTGCGAGCGCCGGATCGGCACAAGTCCTCGAGGCCTGGAACGGTGACCTCGGCAGTGGATACATGAGCACTGCCGCCGCAGGCACAGCAGCGAGCTCTGGCAGCGTCCCCGGCGTCACCAGCGCCGACAACGGCCAAGGCTTGGTGATCAACGTCGTCTACGATTCAAGCGTTGCCAGCGCGCCTGCGGGTTTCACCCAGACAATCGCCGACGTCGTCAATTTTTACGAATCGCAGTTCAGTACGCCTGTCACCATCACCATCGACGTCGGTTATGGCGAAATCGATGGTCAGGCTGTGCAGGCCGGCGCCCTTGGTGAAAACCAGGCAAACATGACGTCGGTCTCCTATTCCCAGCTCGAAGCTGCGCTCGCAAACAATGCCAACGCCATCGGCGATACCGCCGCGGCCGCGAGCTTGTCGGCGACCAGTCCGGTGAACGGCCAGTACTGGATCCCGACGGCCGAAGCCCAGGCTTTGGGGCTTGCCAGCGGTGGCGGCGTCGATGGCTATGCCGGTTTCACCAGCGTTCCGTACCTCGACTATAACGTCGGCAACAATTCCGGCACGGTGCCTGGATCGCAATACGATTTCTTCGGCGTCGTCGCTCATGAGTTTTCCGAGATCATGGGCCGGCAGATGTTCGACGGCGCCGATTTTGCCGGCGCCGCCGGCTATACCGCGCTCGATTTGTTTCATTACTCATCGCCAGGGGTCCGCGACTTCTCCGGCACGACAGCCGGCTACTTCTCGCCCGACGGCGGAAGCCCAGGCTTTAGGGCTGGCTAGCGGTGGCGGCGTCGATGGTTATGCCGGTTTCACCAACGTTCCGTACCTTGATTATAACGTCGGCAACAATTCCGGCACGGTGCCCGGATCGCAGTACGATTTCTTCGGCGTCGTCGCTCATGAGTTTTCCGAGATCATGGGCCGGCAGATGTTTGACGGCGCGAATTTTGCCGGCGCCGCCGGCTATACCGCGCTCGATTTGTTTCATTACTCAGCGCCCGGGGTCGCCGACTTCTCCGGCAGGACGCCTGGTTACTTCTCGCCTGATGGCGGCTACACCAATCTCGGCAACTTCAACACCAATCCGGAAGGCGACTTCGGCGATTGGGCCGCAAGCGTCGGAAATAATTCGTACTTGGCCTACAGCAATCCAGGTGCGCTAAATCCTGTCACCGCGTCCGACATCAAGGTCATGAACCTGCTTGGGTGGGATTCTGCCGCTGCGAGCTCACCCTCTTCAAGCCAGCCCTCTTCGAGCCCACCCTCTTCAAGCCAATCCTCTTCAAGCCCTGGCTCGTCGGGGCCGGCTCCAGCGGTGACCGCTCCACCCACGTCTGGGCATGTCACTGACTGGGGCGACACGTCGGTCCCCGCGAACGGGGTTCTGGCCAATGCGTCGGACTCCAATCCCGGCGCTCCGCTGATCGTCAGCTCAGTCAACGGCTCTGCTGCCAATGTGGGCGTAGGGATCGCCGGCGAGTTTGGCGTGCTGACGCTCAACGCCGATGGCAGTTACACCTACTACAACGACAATGCCGCTGGGGTACGAAGTCAGGGGGGCGTTGCCATGGACACGTTCGGCTACGCCGTCTCCGACAACCAGGGCGCCTCGGCCAATTCAAATCTAACCGTTCTTGTCACCAACCACGCTTACATCACCGGCCCCAGCAACAGCACGATCGAAGCCGGCAGAGCTACCGCTGTTCTTAATGCCGGCACCGGCGACATGACGGCCATTGCCGGTTCCGGCCATCAGTGGCTGTTTGGCGGCCCCGGCGACACGCTGAAAGCCGGTACTGGGACCGATACGTTCATGTTCGCGCCAAACTTCGGCAACGAGACAATCAGAAATTTCAACTCGCACGACGTGATCGAGTTTCCGACCAGCTTGTTTGCAACCTATCACCAGCTGCTAGACAGTGTGGCAACTGTTGGCTCTCACACTGTCGTCACTTACGACGCTACTGACACGATCACGCTCACGCACTTTACGGCGCAACTGCATCCCCACAATTTCTTAATAGTGTGAGCAGGACGCCGCTTCGAAGCTATTAACCGCCGAGCGCAACCGCCGGGTCTCCTATTGTGTGTGGGTGGGCATCCTCACGGGCGAAGGCGGTGAAGGCGTCGTCCAACAGTTACATTCAACATTCCTGGGATCGGCTCCGGATCAAGGAAACAGCGGCAGAATGCTTGCCGGCCTTTCAGCGATTTAAGAGCCTTGGTATCGCTGTCGCGCTCGACGATTTTGGCACCGACGTCGGCTGCGCCGATCATGACCATGCTTGGGTCGAGCACCGCTCCATTGCGGCCGACGATCTATCGTTTGCGCTAAGTTGGCGTGACGGTTCTGATTGACCAAGTCGAAGCTTGGTCGGATAGTGCGAACGCATGAATATCCTGTTCGTCCATAACAATTTTCCCGGACAGTTTCGGCATATCGCACAGGCGCTGGCGGACGACCCTAATATGACGGTCGTCGGCGTCGGCTCCGCCAGCGCTCGACCGGTGCCTAGGGTGCGTCTCCTCAAGTACGGCATGAACAGAGTCGACGTTGCGGCGACGCATCCGTTCGCACGGCGCTTTGATCTCGAGTGCCACCGTGCCGAGCAGGTCCTGTATGTACTGACGTCGCTGGTGTCGTCAGGGTTTGCGCCCGACGTGATTGTGGCCCATCCCGGCTGGGGCGAAACGCTGCCGTTGCGAACCATATTTCCCCGCGCGCGGATCGTGCTGTATTGCGAGTTTTTTTACGGAACCGAAGGACGCGATGTCGGTTTCGATCCGGAGTTTCCGCAAGTCGGTGCTGATGGCGATGTGGCGCTTCATCTGAAGAATGCCGCGACGCTGCTCGCGCTTTCCGAGTGCGACGTCGGACTGTCGCCAACCCTTTGGCAACGCTCGACTTATCCGGAGATTTACCAGCCCGGAATCAGGGTCATACACGAAGGCGTAGATACCGAGGCCGTCAGACCGGCGGCGGATGCGGTGTTGCGTTTGCGTTCGGGCCGCACACTTCGGCGCGAGGACGAGGTTGTGACCTTCGTCGCGCGAACGCTCGAACCGCTGCGCGGTTTTCACATTTTCATGCGGGCGCTGCCTAAGATCTTGAGCGAGCGACCGCGTGCCCAAATTCTGGTGATTGGCGAAGATCGCACCTACTATGGTGCTGCACCGCCGGCAGGCAAGACCTGGAAGTCGATCTTTCTCGATGAGGTGAGCGACAGGATAGACGCTAACAGAGTTCATTTCACCGGGCGGCTGGCTTATCGCGACTATCTGAAAGCGTTGCAGATATCTTCGGCGCACGTCTATCTGACCTATCCGTTTGTGTTGTCCTGGTCA
Organism: Xanthobacteraceae bacterium; assembly: GCA_049679485.1. Classification (GTDB taxonomy): domain Bacteria; phylum Pseudomonadota; class Alphaproteobacteria; order Rhizobiales; family Xanthobacteraceae; genus BOG-931. The sequence goes on along the minus strand of JBAUGC010000534.1, from coordinate 3,561 downwards.
TGCATCGAGGCGCTGAGCTGTGGTTGCATGGTGATCGGATCGGATACCACGCCGGTACGTGAAGTCATCAATGGTGAAAATGGCGTGCTCGTGCCATTCTTTGACCACGAGCAATTGGCGAACAGAGCAATCGAAGCACTGGCACAGCCGCGCCGATTTCAATCGATGCGCGCGGCGGCGCGGCGCACCGTGGTCGAACAATTCGATCTGCAAACTATTTCTTTGCCGCAGACGATGGCTCTGCTCCGCGAAGGAGAGGCGCAGCAGCAGGACCAAAAACCGGCGAAACCGCGCCGGACCCAGAAACGCGTGTTGCGGCGCGCGCGCGGCGACTCCTTCGTCGAGTCGGAAGGCTAAACTTGACCGCGGCTACCCTACGCCAGCGTGGCTGCTAACTCCTGCGCCAGCGCATCGAGTTCCGGTGCAAGGGCATCGCGCCAATGCGGCATCGTTAGTCCAAAGACTGCTTTCAAACGCGTCAAATCAAGCCGGGAGTTGCGCGGGCGCTTCGCCGGAGTGGGATATTGCTCGGTCGTAAGCGGCAAAACCTGTTCGACGGCGAGGTTGACGTTTCGCGCCTTCAGGCCATCGACGATCGCCGAGGCAAAACCATGCCAGCTGGTTTCACCCGACGTCGTGAGATGGACAATCCCTTTGGCTTCGGCGCAGCGGGTGCAGAATGCATCGAGACCCGAGGAAAGCATCGCAATGACGCCATCGGCAAGCACTGCGGCGGTTGTCGGCGCGCCGATCTGATCGGCGACAATGCGGAGCTCTTTGCGTTCCCGAGCCAGACGGCTGACGGTTCGTAGAAAATTCGCGCCTCGCGCCGCGTAGACCCATGAGGTCCGGATAATGAGAAAGGTCCCTCCCGCGGCGCGAACAGCATTTTCACCGGCCAGCTTGCTGCTGCCATAGACCGACAATGGCTGACCCTCGTCGTCTTCACGCCAAGCCCGTTCGCCCGCCCCGTTGAACACATAGTCAGTCGAAAAATGAATGAGCGGTACGCTGTGAAGAGCGGCCCATTGCGCGACGATGGCTGGACCCTCGCCGTTTACGCGTAACGCCAGATCAGGCTCGCTCTCGGCCTTATCGACGGCGGTGTAGGCGGCGGGATTGATAATCAAATCCGGCTTTAGCCGATCCAATGTGTGTGAAATATCAGCGAGTTGCACGAAGTCGAGTACCGACTCGTCGACAGCAATGATCGTACCAAAACCTTGCAAACGGGGAACCAATGCTCCGCCGACCTGGCCCCTGATTCCGGTTAGGAGGATACGCATAAAAGCCTGTTCATGGTGGTGATGACTGAACCACCCCAGCAGTAGCACGACTTCAATGACAGCATACCGTCACACCCACATTTTGAAATCACGACTGCTGATGTGCTCTTCGATGTTGGCAACGGCATCCCCGCGAGATCTTGTCGACCACCGGCCAACGCGCAATCGTAGCCGACGGCTTGATCTTAACCGTTGGTTAACCCTGTAATTTTACCTATCAGCAGTACATGGGGCGCTGCGCTCTGCGACCATTCTCCAGGATTGCGGACGAGATAAATGCTGCTTTCGCCAAGCGCGCACGAGGTGTACTCCCCGCCATTTCCGTTTCAGGCCATTCCGCCACTGACACCGGCATTCGTCAGGACAACAGGCGCGTCGGTTAAGGGCTGCTCGGTTGTGAAGCTTTCGGCGCCGCCTGAAAGACCGACCCCTGTGCCTTTTGCCGGTACGATCGCCAAGCCGGTGGTAACTTTGAAACGTCCCTGATGTCAAAAGTGACCAGGTCCAGCGCCAGCGCACAATCAAAGGCCTACGACGGAGCTGTCAACAGCGCCGCGCTGATGCTCATTGCCGCGCTACGCGATTATATGAACCCGCAATTTTCCTCGCTGCAACTGGAGCTGTTGCAAAAGCGCGTCAGTGAACTCGAAAGGAGCCGCTCTCTGAACACTCAAAATGTGCGCGCTGTTTTCGCCGACATCCGGGAGCGCGCCGCGGAACTTCTTGCCAGGGAGTTGCGAAATGAGAATGCCGGTAACGAGGTCGAAGAACTGGTAAGTCGCGCCCTCAATCAATTTCTGACCTGCGCCGAAAAATGCTTTCAAACGACAATTGACGTGTCACACCGCGCAATCCCCGGCCTCTTCTCCGAGCGCCGGCTTTATATGAAGTAATCATTCCACGACACGGGACGCTCACGTTTAACTTCGTGCGCCAAGTCGCGTCCGACTCAAGTTGTGGAATAGCAGGTCTCTTGGCGTCTAATGCACATCTGCGGCTGCGCAAAGCGTCATAACGCCCTGCGCAGTCACCTTCGTCAGTTAGGCACGCACGCGTGAACGTTCCAGCCGAGATGATAGCCGTAGGGGCAGCCGGATGCCCGGCCGTAGTTTGACACACAATATCCGGCATAGTTGCGGTGCATTCCGTGACCGCAATTATCCCAAGCCTGCGCGCCGCTGCAAAGCAAAGCAGCGGTCATTCCAATAGCCGAGCATAGGCACAAAAGCTTGCGCATGAGTGGACTCCTCTTCGTCACGACGACGCCGTTTGGCGTCGTCGGGTTAGTCGCGACGAATGGCCCGGAGGTTCATTCCAGAAGATCGAATTGGTGATCGCTGCGGGGATCGACAAACAATGGCAGCGCCGGGGCCCCAGCCAACAAATAGCGCGCTAATACGATTTTGACGATCACTCGGGTCAACGATGTGAGCCATCACGATCGGTGGTAGTCGTCCTCGATGCGCACAATGTCATCTTCGCCGAGATAACTCCCGGTCTGCACCTCGATCAACTCCAGATCGATTTTTCCCGGATTCTCCAGTCGGTGCTGGGCGCCGTTCGGAATATAGATCGACTCGTTTTCATGCACGATCTTGATATCATTTCCGATCGTCACTTTCGCAGTGCCGCGGACGATGACCCAGTGCTCGGCGCGGTGATGATGCAATTGCAGCGACAGCCGTCCTCCCGGTTTGACCACGATACGCTTGACCTGGAAGCGATTGCCCTGATCGACCGACTGGTAGGAACCCCAAGGCCGGTGAACTTTCAAATGCTCTTCGGTCACTTTGGGAGCGACCTCCTTCACCTGCTTGACCAGCCGCCGCAGGCCATCGCCGTCATCCCGCCGCGCCACCAACACGGCATCATCGGTCGCAACCACGATCAGATTGTCGACACCATACAGCGCCACGAGTTGCTTGTCGGACACCGCGTACGAGCCGCGGCTGTCGACAAAGGCCGCCGGACCGCGCGCCGCGTTGCCGGCAGCGTCGCGCTCCGACAGCTCCCAGACCGCGTTCCACGAGCCGACATCGGACCAACCATAAGAAACGGGGATGACCGCGGCGCGCGTGGTGCGCTCCATCACCGCGTAGTCGATCGACTTCGCTGTCGCGCGCGCGAATGCTTCCGCATCGAGTGTGATGAAGCCCAGGTCGTCGCCGGCGCCCGCAACCGCGGCTAACACCGCCGCAGCGCTCGTTGGCTCGAAACCGCGAAATTCGTCCAGCAGCGATCCAGCCCGGAACATGAAGTTACCCGAATTCCACAA
>JBAUGC010000533.1:0-16112 GCA_049679485.1 Xanthobacteraceae bacterium | reverse complement strand
CGAGATGATCGAAGTCAGGTGCTTGAGGTTATAGACCTCAAGGTCGATGGTCAGTTCGGTGAAGTCCGGCGATTGGCGCGACATGTGAATGTTATCGATGTTGCCGTCGTGGTCGGCGATGACCTGGGCGACCTGAGCCAATGACCCAGGTTCATTGACCGACTGTATCGAAAGCTGCGCGGGAAAGCGCTGTGGCGCCTTGTCGTCCACATCCCAGCGCACGTCGAGCCAGCGTTCTGGCTGGTCTTCGAACTCCTTCAGCGCCGGCGAGTGAATCGGATAGATCGTAATTCCCTCCCCCGCCGTCATGATGCCGACGATGCGGTCGCCGGGAACCGCGCCGCCGTGCGGAGCAAACCGAACCGGCAGATCCGAATTGATGCCACGGATCGGGATCGCAGCGCCGTTCTCGCCGCTTTGAGGCACTTTGAATTTCACCGCCTTGGCGCGCTTTAGTCCGAACCATCCGCTATCCGAAAGCGGCGCGGACGACGTGACCCGCTCGTCCTTATAGTCCGGGTACATGGCGCGCACGACGTCGGCAGCTTTCATCTCGCCGCGTCCAACCGCCGACATGACGTCCTCGATGGAAGCGCGCGCCAGTCGCGGCAAGGCGCCTTCCAGCTGTTCATCCGAATAGGCGATCTTGGCGCGCTCGCAGAGCCGCTCCACAATCCGCCGGCCAAGGCCCGAATACTGATTGCGCACCGCGACACGCGTAGCACGCCGGATCGCAGCACGCGCCTTGCCGGTCGCGACAATCGATTCCCAGGCGGCAGGCGGCGCCGTTTGCGCCTTCGACGTCAGGATCTGGACTTCGTCGCCGTTTTGCAGCGGCGAACTCAACGGCCCGATCTTGCCGTTGATTTTCGCCCCGATCGCCATGTTGCCGACGTCGGTGTGCACCGCATAGGCGAAATCGATTGGCGTCGCGCCGCGCGGCAGCGCGATCAACTTGCCCTTCGGCGTGAAGCAAAACACCTGGTCGTGAAAAAGTTCGAGCTTGGTGTGCTCCAAAAACTCTTCAGGGTTCGAGCCTTCGGCCAAGAGTTCGATGGTGCGGCGGAGCCACGCATAGGCGTTCGACTCGCGGGAGAGCAGTTCGGTCGGCGAGCCGTCCTTGTAGAGCGCGTGCGCGGCAATGCCGTATTCGGCGATCTGCTGCATGTCGCGGGTGCGGATTTGCAGCTCCACCCGCTGTTTGCCCGGCCCGATCACGGTGGAATGGAGCGAGCGGTAATCGTTCTGCTTCGGCGTCGAAATGTAATCCTTGAACCGGCCGGGAACGACCGGCCAGGTGGTATGGACGATCCCGAGCGCCTGGTAACATTCGCCGACGCTGCCGACGACCACGCGGAACCCGAAAATATCCGAGAGCTGCTCGAAGCCGACCGCCTTTCGCTCCATCTTGCGCCAGATTGAGTAGGCGCGCTTGCGTCGGCCGCTGACTTCCGCGGCGATGCCGCTGTCCGCGAGTTTCTTGGCCAGCTGCTGCTCAATCTCGGTGATCCAGCCCTTGCTGCGCTCGGCCAGCGCTTCGAGCCGCTCAGTGATCACCTTGTAGGCGTCGGGATTGAGTTCGTGGAACGCGAGGTCCTCGAGTTCCTCGCGCATTTCCTGCATGCCCATGCGCCCGGCGAGCGGCGCATAGATGTCGAGCGTCTCTTCCGCGGTCACCCGGCGCGCGTCAGGCGGCCGATGGGACAGCGTGCGCATATTGTGCAGCCGATCGGCGAGTTTGATCAGCAGCACTCGCACGTCGTCGGCAATGGCAAGCAAGAGCTTGCGCAGGTTTTCGGCTTGCTTGGCCTCCTTGGAGACGAGATCGAGTTTTTTGAGTTTGGTCAGCCCTTCGACCAGCACGCCGATATCGTGGCCGAACAGGCGATCGATTTCCGTGCGGGTGGCGTCGGTGTCCTCGATGGTGTCGTGCAGCAGCGCCGCGGCGATGGTGGCGTCGTCGAGCTTGAGATCGGTGAGGATACCGGCGACCTGGAGCGGGTGCGAGAAATACGGATCGCCGGAGTCGCGTTTCTGCTCGCCGTGCGCCCGCATGGCGTAGACGTACGCGCGATTGAGCAGATCTTCGTTGGTCGCGGAATTGTACTGCTTCACCCGATCAACGAGTTCGAACTGCCGCATCAAGCGCGGCTTGCGCGGCTTCGGCGCCCGCAACTCATCCGGCACGATGCTGAGGCCGCGCGCTACCGCTACCCGCGGCCGGGCTTGGTTCTGCATCCGCGGCAAATCGATCGGCGAGCGAGCCATAAAACAAACCTCGACCGCACCGACACTTTGGGCGGCACAACTCAGAAGGATATCATGGCTCAAGCCTCACGCCACAAGCCGAGCAACTAACACCAAGGCGACTAACCTCGCTGCAGCGCACAAACTTACCGTTAATGACCTCTGCTATTCCTCGCCTTCGTTTCGCGGATGAGCGCTCACAGCCGGGACGGCGTGACCGGCATGAAGCCGGAAGGCGACGGCGATCGCATGGCGAGCAAACTTGAAAGGCAGATCGTCGCCAATCGCGGCTCAGTGGCGAAGATGAAGGAGGATTTGGCTCCAAGCCGGCATCACCGAGTTTGGATCAGGTTGGTGCTGGCTGGCCGTGAGATACGGGAGAATCGAACTTATCAAGACGGCGAACGGCGAGACCCCGCTGGTTCACGGCGCGACGCCGATCCTGGGCTGCGATGTCCGGGAGCACTCCTACTACATCGACAACCTGACCCGCGCCCCGATTATCTCAAGGCGTTCCTCGATCACTGGTCATTGGGATTAGGCGGCCGAGATGTTCGCGGCCGCTTTCAAGTAATCTTCGACGTCGTTCCAGGCGGCCGAAAAGCCAAGCCTACAAGTCCTCGTCGGCAGCGTCGACGTCGGTGTCGGGCTCCGGCTGGCTTTCGGGCGGCGTCAAGCCCTCAAGGCCCTTGAGCAATTCCTCTTCGCTCATGCGGTCCGTGGTCACCTCGGTGTCGTCGGCATCGACACCGGTACCAGGCGCGCCGATGAGCGGAATTCCCTCGGGCTCGGGCTCATCGACTTCGACGTATTTCTGCAGCGAGTGGACCAGTTCCTCTTTGAGGTCTTCGGGCGACACCGCCGTTTCAGCGATTTCACGGAGCGCTACGACCGGGTTCTTGTCATTATCGCGCTCGACCGTAATCTGTCCGCCAGACGAGATCATGCGTGCGCGGTGGCTCGCGAGCAAAACGAGATCGAAGCGGTTTTCCACCTTGTCGATGCAATCTTCGACGGTGACACGGGCCATAGTCGCAGCTCCTGGAGAGGATTTGGCGGGATCGGGTTCCCTGCCCGGGCGTTAGGTATCGTTTGAGGCGGCCGAGTGCAAGGGTATTTCAGCGGCATGGTTCCCACGGCGGGACCTTTTAACTTGCGTTCTGCCGCTGCTCTGTTACCCAAATTTCCCGGAACGCTGTCGCGGGATGGTGATTTTCCTTATATGCGTCCGCGGCGGCCTGCCGCAGTGCCGGCACCGGCGCTTGCACAAAAATCCGGTAGGCCATAAAGCGGGACAGTATCGTGCTTTTGCCATCGTGCCCGCGTACTTAACGACGTTCCCGGTGGCGCTAAACAAGTTTTAAAGAAACTCCGGAACTGTCGAATCCATTGCGACTAGTCGGGTTTCATCACGAGTGACGCATCGAGAGATATACCAATGTCTGCCCAGATCGAGAAAATCGCCCTGTTCATTGACGGCGCCAACCTTTACGCCACCGCCAAATCGCTCGGCTTCGATATCGACTACAAACGGCTGCTGCGCGAGTTCCAATCGCGCGGATATTTGGTCCGCGCGTTCTACTACACCGCGGTGATCGAGGATCAGGAGTATTCGTCGATCCGGCCGTTGATCGATTGGCTCGACTATAACGGCTACACTGTCGTCACCAAGGCGACGAAAGAATTTGTCGACCAGACCGGCCGCCGCAAGGTCAAAGGCAACATGGACATCGAGCTTGCCGTCGACGCCATGGAACTGGCGCCGCACATCGACCAGATGGTGCTGTTTTCCGGCGACGGCGACTTCACCAGACTGGTCGAGGCGGTGCAGCGGCGCGGTGTGCGCGTCGTGGTCGTATCGACGATCTCGACCCAGCCGCCGATGGTTGCCGATGAGCTGCGCCGCCAGGCTGACCACTTCGTCGACATCATCGAGCTGCAGAATAAAATTGGCCGCGATCCGACGGAACGCCCGGCGCGCGAGCCGCGCGAAGGGCGGGAACTGCGTGAGCCGCGCCATACTCCGCAATTCCTTCAGCGCAGTACCGGCGTGGCGCGCACCGAAGTCGAAGTCGAAGACGAATTCGACGAAGAATAGACGAAGCCCGCGGTCGCGATGGCGTCCGCAAGCGGCAAACCCGGCCATGATTGTCCGCGCTGTCCGCGCCTGGTTGCGTTTCGGACGGCGTGGCGCAACGCCGAGCCGGGCTGGTTCAATGCGCCAGTGCCATCGTTTGGCCCAGTCGACGCGCGCCTCTTGATCATCGGTCTGGCGCCGGGGCTACGCGGCGCTAACAGAACCGGACGGCCGTTCACCGGCGACTACGCAGGCGACCTGCTTTATGCCACGCTGACGGAATTCGGCTTCGCCCGAGGAACCTACGAGGCTCGTCCCGACGACGGCCTGACACTGGTCGATTGCCGCATCACCAACGCCGTGCGCTGTGTGCCGCCGGAGAACAAACCGACGCCGGCAGAAATCACCACGTGTCGAGATTTCCTGACGGCGACCATCAAGGAAATGACCAAGCTTCGCGCCATTGTCACCCTAGGCCGCATCGCGCACGAGACCTTCATCTCCGCGCGAAACGCCAAGCGGCGTGACTATCCTTTCACCCACGGCGGCACACACCAAATGGGCGGGATCACTTTATTCGATAGCTATCACTGCTCGCGCTACAACACCTCGACCAAAGTGCTGACGCCGGAAATGTTTCGCAACGTGTTCGCTCAGGTGCGCAGGCACCTCGACGCCGACTAGCACGCGAGCGGACGACTTCCCAATCTAGGCGAAGATCGAGGTTTCGTATTTACCGCTGCCCATTTCACCGGGCGGAAAAATGCCGTGCCGCTCGATCCATTCAAACGATTCCTCAAAAGTCTGTTTGGAATAGGGCTCGAATACCAGCCGCTCACCCGGCCCCCAGCGCCGCGTGTCTATCTGAGAATGGAAGCGCGCCGGGAATTCCTTCTTGTAGTAGTGCGTGTAAAGCTCCGGCCGCAGATCGATGTCGCGCTGAGCGCGGCGCAGCGCGCGAAAATATTTGCGGACATCCTCCCCGTCCGGGGTGCCCGTGACCATCGCCGCGATCATGAACGTGGTGTCGATGATTTTGCGGAAGCCGAGCTGCTCCGCAAAATAATACGGGCCGCTGAACAGCGAAGCCGCCGGCACTTGGCCATCGATCAGTTTTTCCATGCGGCTGAACAGCATCCCGTCAGCGAACGACAACTTGACCTCATCCGGCTTCAGATACTGCTCAAGTCCCTGGATAGTGGCGTAGTGACTGCCCGATTGATAGCCGACCGAGATCGGGACGCCGGCGAGATCCGCCGGCGTCTTGACCGGCGAGTTCGGCGGCACGAACACGCCGCATGGCGAAACCGAATAGCAATCGGCGTAGAGCTTGCCGTGGCCGTTGGAGGCGGCGACATTTACGGTCCAATGGCAGGCGCCGCTGACATTGCAGGTGCGCCCAGCTTCGAAGGTCTGGTAGGCGCCGACCTTGTTGCCGAGGTGATGGCTGTTGGCGGAGCTTGAATCCATGGTCTCGCGGAATTCGTAATCGAGACCTTCGGCTGTGAAGTAGCCCTTCTCCTCGGCAACCCATTCCTGGAGACGGAAATGCGGAGCAACGATAAATTTCGACATTATTTCCTCCGTTTGGTCGCCTGCGGCTTCGCTGCATTAGTGTCTGTGGAGATTACGTGCGCCAACCGGTTTGGAAATCCCAAGTCGCGAAATAGATTGTCAACTTGTCGTTGACAATCTATTCTTCGTCGAATGGATCGCTTTGAAAACGCGAAGGTTTTCGTCGCCGTCGTCGAGGCGGGTGGGTTTACCGGAGCGGCCGAGCGGCTTGGCCTGTCGCGCGCGGCAACAAGTAAGCATGTGCTCCAGCTAGAGGAACGCCTCGGCGCTCGGCTCCTCGATCGCACGACGCGGCGCGTGAGCGCGACCGCCGCCGGGCGCACCTTCTATGAACAATGCCGGCGGATCCTTGCCAATCTTGAAGAAGCCGAACACGCGGCAAGCGAACTTCATAACGAGCCGCGCGGCGAACTGCGCGTCATCGCGCCAACCAATTTCGGCCTCGCCGAACTCGGCACCGCGATCGCCGATTTTCTCGTTGCTTATCCGCGGCTGCGGATCAATCTCACGCTCAACGATCATCTCACCGATCCGATCGAAGGCGGCTACGATGTCGCCATCAGCGTCGACATGCCCCGCGGGACCTCCACGAGCTTGGTGGTGCGCAAGCTCAACACTTCGCGCCGCGTGCTATGCGCCGCGCCGGAATATCTGGAACGGCGCGGCACGCCCGAAACACCCGAGGACCTCGCAGCGCACGATTGTCTCAGCTACAGCTACGTTGCCGTACCCGACGAATGGCATCTCACCGGCGCCGACGGCGAACGCGTGGTGAAAGTGAGCGGCCCGATAATAACCAGTCACCGCCACGTCATGCGGGCTGCCGTGATACGCGGGCTTGGCATCGCCTATGGTCCTGTCGACTTTTTTCGCGACGAGCTTGAGGCCGGGAATCTCATGCCGGTGCTGCGGGATTACAAACTGCCCGAGGCAACGATCTACGCCGTCTACCCAGTGAGCCGCCAGCTTTCCGCCAAACTCAAAGCCTTCAACGACTTCATGGCGCGCTATTTCGCCGCCAGCCCAATATTTCGTTGAGCGGTCACTCGCCCTCGCGCAGCCACGCCACGACTTCGGCGGCGTTCCTGTCGGGCGGGAACACCGGATAAAACACCTTGCTGATGACGCCGTCATCGACGACGAGCGCCATGCGCCTCAACAGCGTCATGCCGGAGGTCGAGAATATCGGCAGATTTAACGCTTTGGTAAATTTCAGCTCCGCGTCGGACAGAATTGGGAACGGCAGATGCAGCCGCTCGGCGGCCTCGCGCTGGTAGTCGGTATCTTGTGTCGACAGGCCGAAGACGTGATCAACGCCGAGTTCTTTAAACTCGGCAAAATGATCGCGGAAGCCGCAGGATTGCGGCGTGCAGCCGCGCGCGCCCGGGATGTCGTCCCATCCCGGCGGCAGTTCGACCCCAGGAACGCCGGTGCGAGGATAAACATAGAGAACCGTGCGGCCGGCGATGATCGCCAGATTGAAAGCACCGCCGCGCGTCGCCGGCAGGGGCAGATCAGGCAGTTTCATGCCGGTGAGGTGACGTGTTGCACCGTCGTCCTGCGGAACCGGGATATCGGCTGGCAAGAAGGTCGGATCGTGCTTACCGGGTGCTTCTCGCATTGCTCGTGCTCCGACGTAAGACATGAACTCCATGAGCGACCCATCAGGATCGCGAAAGTAAACGCTAGTGCCAGCGCCCTTGGCGCCGAACCGCTGCATCGGCCCGGCTTCAATGGCGATGCCGCAGCGCTCGAGATGCTTTACTGCATCGGCGATCGGGCCGTGCCACTCGAAGCACAAATCGCTATTACCCGGCGCCACCGGAAGCCGCGCGACCTCGGCCGGCGCGACACCCGGCCCGTGGACGTTGAGCTGACGGTCGCCGAAGCGGTAGGCGTAACCGACCGGCCGTGTGATCAGTTCGGCACCCAACACCTTCGTGTAGAACGCGTTTGAGCGCTCCCAGTCGGTGACGTGAATGACGCAATGGTCGAGCGTTACCGGAACCATTGTGCTTAGCCCTTTTGTCGCAACAACCGTCCGCGCTCCCGCTCCCATGAGCGCTTCTTCTCGGTGTCGCGCTTGTCGTAGAGCTTTTTGCCGCGTGCCAAAGCAAGCTCGATTTTGGCACGGCCCTTTTCGTTAAAATAGAGCTTGAGCGGAACCAGCGTCATACCCTCGCGCTCGACCGCGCCGATAAGCCTGTTGATCTGCCGGCGGTGCAGCAAAAGCTTACGCGGGCGCTTCGGCGCGTGGTTGAAGCGGTTCGCCTGCAGATATTCGGGAATGTTCGAGTTGATCAGCCAGATCTCGCCGCCGCGGGAGTCGGCATAAGATTCCGCGATCGTCGCCTTGCCCTGGCGAAGCGACTTCACCTCGGTGCCAGTCAGCGCCACCCCCGCTTCCATGGTCTCGTCGATAAAGTAGTTGAAGCGCGCCTTGCGATTGTCGGCGACGACTCGCAGCTTCCTCTCAGCTTTCGCCGCCATGCCGCGGTCCCGCGTTAACGGCTCTTTAGCGCGTCGCGGATTTCGGTCAGCAACAGCACTTCCTTCGACGGGGCCGCCGGCGCCGGTTCGGGTTCCGCCGCTTTCAGGCGGTTGATGCCCTTGATCGCCAGGAACAACGCGAAGGCGATAATGATGAAGTTAAGCACGATGGTCAAAAAATTACCCCAAGCAAATACGGCGCCTTGTTTTCTCGCGTCCGCCAGAGACACCGCCGTAACTTTCGAGGAAAGCGGAACGAAATAGTTGGAGAAATCGAGCCCGCCAGTGACTGCACCGAGCAGCGGCATGACGATATCGCTGACCAGCGAATTGACGATCGCGCCAAAGGCGGCGCCGATGATCACGCCGACGGCGAGGTCAATGACGTTGCCGCGCATGGCGAATTTCTTGAATTCTTCAAGCATCGGGCCCTCCTACCCTCAATCCAACGGTTTGTTCGTTTCGTCCGCTGAGACCCGGCGCTTTCGCCGGCTTCGCGTCAGAGCCGGAAAGAGCAGACAATAACTGAAGCAACCCGTGGAAATCGCCGTCAGTTGATCAGCCCCGCATGCACCATGGCCTCGCGCACCGTGGCGCGCGTCTTCTCGGCTACCGGCACCATCGGCAGGCGCACGGTCTCGGCGCATTTACCGATCAGCGACAGCGCATATTTGACCGGCGCCGGGCTGGTTTCGACGAACAGGGCCATGTGCAGGGGCATCAGCTTGTCCTGAATCTTCAGCGCGCCGGCATAGTCGCCCTTGAGGCACGACGCCTGAAACTCGGCGCACAGCCGCGGCGCTACGTTCGAGGTGACCGAGATGCAGCCATGACCGCCGTGCGCATTGAAGCCAAGCGCGGTCGCGTCCTCGCCGGACAGCTGATTGAATTCGGGACCCATCGCCTCGCGCTGTTGCGAGACGCGAACGAGGTTTGCAGTCGCATCCTTGACGCCGGCGATGTTCTTCAGCTCGAACAGACGCTTCATGGTATCGACCGACATGTCGATCACCGAGCGCGGCGGAATGTTGTAGATGATGATCGGAATACCGATTGCATCGTTGATTGCCTTGAAGTGCTGATAAAGCCCCTCCTGAGTCGGCTTATTGTAGTAAGGGGTGACCACCAGAACCGCGTCGGCACCGGCCTCTTCGGCGTGCTGCGCCAATGCGATCGCTTCCTTGGTCGAATTTGAACCGGCCCCGGCAACTACCGGAACCCGGCCTTTGGCCTGCTCGACGCACCATTCGACAACTTCGTTGTGCTCTTCGTGGGACAGCGTCGGACTTTCGCCGGTCGTGCCGACCGGGACGAGCCCCTTAGTGCCCTCGGCGATCTGCCAATCGACCAGCCCACGAAAGGCTTTCTCGTCCACCGAACCGTTGTTGAACGGCGTGACAAGCGCAGTGAATGAGCCTCGGAAGCTCGTCTTGGCGGCCATGATACGGTTCCTGATGACTACCCCGGTCGGGAAGCAATGCAGCTGGCGGCGGCGGTGCTGTCCAATACGATAGATATCGGGTCGCGGAGTTCCTTTAAAGCCCCTCTTGCCCGCCCGCCCGCAGCCGTCGTGTCGCAAACGCGTGTGGGAACATTACATATTAACTGCCTGGGCCCCGCTTTTGCCGCGAATTCGTGGATTTTCACGGTTGGTTGCGGAGTTTTAGGAGTTTTTTTAATCCTGCGGCAGAAGACTTTTTGCGAGCGCCGAGGTGCGCGCCGCGGCGGAAGGAATCGTGCCGGTGAAGGCTATTCGGCTCATTGTCGTATTTACCGCTGGCGCTTTCCTCGTCGGTGAGTCCAGCGCTGGCTCGCTCACCGGGGACGTTCCGTTACCGCGGCCTCGACCTGAAGCCGCCGGGCCGCGTAGCGCCAAGGTTGCAGCGCGCGTCGTGCCGGCCGCCATTGTAACCACTCGGATGGCGCTCGCGCCGGACGTTTCGACGACGACCTCGATTCCTTCGTCGGGCGTGCTGCTCAGGCGCGGCGATGCCGGGGCTTCCAGAAATTCCTCCGCCGCTCTCCCTATTCCCGCTCCTCACATCGCGCCTCCCGCGGTGCGACCAAGTCCGCCGCTTGCGGCAGCAACCACCTCAACGACCTCGCCACTCGATCTCGCCGCCGTCAAACAAGCGATCGAGCTGGCGCAAAAGGGCCGACCCGAGGAGGCGACCAGTGTCGAGGGCAGAATTTACGATCCGGTCGCCCGCAAGCTGGTTGAATGGGTCATCCTGCGCAGTGACGACGCCGACCTTAACTTTCCCCGCTACGCGGCTTTCATCTCCGCCAATCCGGGCTGGCCGGGCATCCTGTTTTTGCGCCGCCGCGCCGAGGCGGCGCTGTGGCAGGAGCCGCCGGATCCACGCACGGTTGTCGCCTTTTTTGCCAACGAGCCGCCGCACACCGCCAAGGGCCGCTTCGCGCTGGCGCGTGCTCTTCTTTCGGCCGGCGATCGCGCCGGCGCACAGGCGGTCATCAGCACGGCGTGGCGCAAGGACGCATTCTCTGCCGAAGCCGAGACGCAGGCGCGGCAGACGTTCGCCGGCCTCATCACCCCGGCCGACGACAAGGCCCGCATGGACGCGCGCTTCGACGTCGAGGACGAGGAAGCCGGCCTGCGAGCGGCTAGCCAGCTGGGTGGCGTCGAACTTGCGATCGCCAAGGCACGCTCCGCGGTCATCGCCAAATCTTCCAGGGCCAAGGCGCTATTCGAAGAAATGCCGACTGAGGCACGGCGCGATGTCGGCTTGATCTTCAGCCGGATCCAGTGGCTGCGCCGCTCCGACCGGATCGCCGAGGCGACCCAGCTGATGCTGGGGGCGCCGCACGATCCGGAAAAAGTCGGCGATGTCGATCAATGGTGGCTCGAACGCCGAGCCCTTGCGCGCAAGCTGCTCGACCTGGGCGATGCACGATCGGCGTATGAGGTGGCAAACGGCGCGGCAACGCCGCGCACCGAGAATCATCGCGCCGAGCAGCAATTTACCGCCGGGTGGATCGCGCTGCGCTTCCTGCGCGAGCCGGCGATCGCGCTTGCGCACTTTACCCGGGTGGCCGAGGGCAGCGCCAACCCGATCACGATCGCCCGCTCGTTCTACTGGCAGGGCCGCGCCGCCGAGGCGCTGGGCCGCGGGCAGGAAGCTCGCTCGTACTACGTAGTCGCGGCGCGATACTCGACCGCCTATTACGGCCAGCTGGCGCGCGCGCGACTTGGCATCGGCGAGGTGACGCTACGCAATCCGCCTGAGCTGTCGGCCGATCACCGCCGCCTGGAAGTGATTCGTGCGTTTGAGATCCTCTACGCGCTCGGTGAGCGCGACCTTGCTGCGGTCATGGCCGCGGAATTCGCCGACAAGGCAACGAACGTCCCGGCACTGGCCGCGGTCGGCGAAGTCGCCGCGCAGCACAACGATGCGCGGGCCGCGCTGCTCATCGGCAAGATCGCGCTCGGCCACGGTCTACCCCTGGAGCATTTCGCGTTTCCCGATTTCGGCGTGCCGGACTACCAGCAGATCGGCCCGCAAGTAGAGCGCTGCGTCGTCTATTCCATTGTGCGCCAGGAAAGCGCCTTTAATCCCAGAGTGATTTCCAGCGCCAATGCACTCGGTCTCATGCAGGTCACGCCGGCGGCCGGTCGAGACACCGCCAAGCGTTTCAACGTCGCCTTCAATCAGCACCGGCTGCTGGTCGATGTTCCGTATAATGCCCAGCTGGGGACCGCGGAACTCGGCAACGATATTGCCTCGTGGCGCGGCTCATACATCCTTGCCTTTGTTGCCTATAACGCCGGACCGGGCCGCGCCCGGGAGTGGATCGCAAAATATGGCGATCCCCGCGATCCAAAGGTGGATCCGATCGACTGGGTTGAACGCATCCCGCTGGCTGAGACGCGTAATTACGTCCAGCGGGTGATGGAGAACATGCAGGTTTATCGGGTGCGGCTGGGCAACAATTCGCGGCTGCTCATTGACGCGGACATGCGGCGCGGCGGCTGATTGCGGCTGATTTATCGCCTCCGCCATATTTAGCAGTTGCCTTCGCCCAAGCCGCAGTTAATGTCGCTTTTATGACCTCTCTCGACTGGGGAGAGCTTCAAGTGGGCGACTGGGACAGGCGATGAACAAGCCCTCCCCTCATCTGGTGCCGGACCCGGGTCACGGCGCGCACGATCACGGCAAGAGCCTCTTCGTCACGGCGAACGATGGGCTGCGGATTCACGTGCGCGAATATGGCACGCGCTCGGCTTCGGGATTGTCAGTGGTTTGCCTGCCGGGCCTCGCCCGGACGGCCGCCGATTTCGACGAGCTTGCGCCGACGATGGCGGCGGGTCCGCCGGAGCGGCACGTGATTGCAATCGATTTGCGCGGTCGCGGGCATTCCGAACACGACGCTGATCATTCCAACTACAATTGCACGGTGGAGCTCGCCGACATCGTCAGCGTTCTGATCGCGCTCGGCGTCGGCCCGGCAATCTTTGTCGGAAGCTCGCGCGGCGGCGTTCTCACCATGATGCTTGCCACTGTGCATCCGACCGCGATCTGCGGCGTTGTGCTGCACGATGTTGGTCCAGTAACCGAACCCAAAGGCGTCGCGCGGCTTCGCGGCTACCTCGGCAAATTACCGCACCCGCGCAGCTACGAAGAAGGCGCCGAGATTCTTCGCCGCCTGATGAGCGCGCAATTTCCGAACTTGACGCCGGAGCAATGGCTCGCCGGCGCGCGACGGACCTGGCACCTCAAGCACGGCGCGCTTAAACCCGCATACGACATGGGAATCGCGCGCGCTCTCGCCGGCATCGACATCGAACTTCCGATGCCTTCGCTGTGGCACGAATTCGACGCGCTCGGCGACGTACCGATGTTGGTGATCCGCGGCGCCAACTCCGACATACTCTCGGCAGCGACGGTGGCGGGCATGCGCGCGCGGCGGACGCAAATGGATCTGATCGAAGTCGCGGACCAGGGTCATGCGCCGCTGCTCGAGGGTGACCTCGTGCGCCGGATTGTCAGTTTCGTAGAGACCTGTGAACGAGCGCGGCGAGACGCACCAGCGGCGAACCCCGCAGCTTAACTGAACGCGCGAGTTACCAGCCAGGTTTGAAATTCAGCCGGCCCAAGAAGCTCTGGCTCTTCAGCGCGGTGGAATACATTTCAGGCGAACCGGTAAGCGCTGTGCCGGCTCCGTTCGGAGCGCCGTTGCCGAGATCGGTGTAGAGATATTCAAGCCCCAACGACCACTTCGGGGTTATCTGATATTCGAGGCCGACACCGGCGGTCCAACCGCCAAGTTGATTGCCCTGGGTGAAGCCGCCGATCTGAGCAGCCTGCGCCGGTGACGTTACGTCAGCGGCGGCAAAGCCGCCTTTGACATACGGCAGCCACTGGCCAAACGAATAACCGACACGACCGGTGACCGTCCCAAGCCAATTCATATTGGGCGTCCACGCGCCGACTGCGGGAAGATACGGGCTCGTGAACCGGCCGTCGAAATTCGCCGCGGCCATGGAGCCTTCCAGGCCGAAGACAAAATTTCCGGATTGAAAATTGTAGCCAAACGTTTCGTTGACCGACGAAGCGGACGTCGCCGAAAATCCATTTGAGGGGCCCGGCATCGTCCACGAGGCACCGGCGGCACTGCCTGCGGCATTGTTTCTAAGATAAAAGCCTGCCCATTCCGGCTTTTGCGGCTGAGGCGGCGTCGTCGGAAAATTGTCCAGATCCGTCTTATTCAATTCCGTCGCGCCGGCAGCTTGCACCAAGCAAGCACCGACGAAGGCGACGAGCAAAAACGTGCAAGCTCTGTTGACCAGCACCAGCATTCACCTCGCTCGCGGTCAATCGGGTTGCCGACGAGTTACAAGGGCTCGGATCCAAACGCCAATAAGCACCACGCGCCCGCGATTCCGTCTGCCTCGCCCCCTTTGACCATACACGCTTGGGATTCCCGGGTCGATTCCGCAATCAAGTGAGATGAATTGCCCAAGCTGTTCTTTTCACTATGCTTTTCGCCTTGGACGATTCTTTCTTCCGCAGTGTTGCAAATATGGCTCACGCGGATGGCTATCCGTGACTCGCCTAACCGGCACAGGCCAAGCTTTCAGCCCCCCGTAGTGATACGCCGCCAGCTTGTGCCGGCGGCGTATCGAACTCTGCAGACCACTCGCGTCTTGCTTAGTTGAACGGATAGTAGCGAAGCGAAAAGAAAACGATGTTGTTGTTGGGGTTCAGGCCCTGGTTGGGCGTCGATGGCGCGCCGCCCGTCGAAGTGGCGGTCGGCGATCCAGCGAAGGCTTGCAGCCGGACATATTCG
The DNA here is from genome assembly GCA_049679485.1 of Xanthobacteraceae bacterium. GTDB lineage: Bacteria > Pseudomonadota > Alphaproteobacteria > Rhizobiales > Xanthobacteraceae > BOG-931. The sequence continues at coordinate 1,414 of JBAUGC010000533.1, read as the reverse complement.
TATTGCAGGCCGACGCGCAGCCGCCCGAGATCGCCCTTGTAGGCGTCTTGCCAAAAGCCAATCGTTAGCTCCTGCGTGCGTTGCACGTTGGCTGTGCACGTCGAGCCAGCGATCGGAGAATTGAACGATCCTGCGCCAATTCCGCCGGGATTGTTGGGATACGCCGGGTTGGCGTCAAGGCAGCCGCCGTTGTTGGCAGCCGGGTTGCCGTAGCCACTGCTACCGGTCCCGAAGTATTTGCCGTTCAACTGCTCTTGGCCGGCATATCCATAGACGTCAAGGCCGCCCAGCGGATGGGCAACAAAGCCTACCATGGCCGAGAGATACGTCAGTGGCTGCAGCGCGCCGTTCGAGCCGTAAGTGACGTCGGCCAACTGGCTCGACCCATAGCGGCCGCCGCCATCGCCGTACATGATGCTGCCCTGGAGGTCGAGCCATTTGGGTACCACAGGGAGCAAAGCGGAACCGCCGACATCCCAGCCGAATGTCGTTTTTGTCGAATAGGAGGCCGGTGTGACGGGCGACACGTAGGGCGACACTGAATCCGCGAACCAGCGCTCCATTGCGAACGCCTCGTAATGACCCCAGCCCGGATCCAGCGCAACTTTCTCTATGATGTCGGGAGCAATGTCGTTGGAACAGTAAGTTGCACTATCTAGCAGCCCGGAATTGTTGCAGTTATTGGCTGCGTTGACTGCAAACGGATAAGTCGCCGATGACGCTGGCAACGACCCGCCGAGTGCGGCCTGCGGCGATTCGATCGAGAGGCCGAACCAAGCGATCTTGTTCCAGTCCTCGACGAACCGGATCGACGGCTGCCGCGCCCAATTGAAACCCACAACGTATTGCGCGTCGATCGTCAGCGGCGTGTTTTCGGCTTCCATCATCCCCACGCGCTCTTGGGTCAAAAGGCTCCATTGCTGGCCCGCTTTGAAGTGGAAACCGTAATTTTCGTTCTCGTATTCGAAGAACAGCTGGCGAACCCGCAGATTGTAGCTGTTGCTTTCGCGCGAATTAGCCGTCACGCCGGCGCCGAGCCAGTCCATTTCGAAGTGAGCCAGCAGATGCTGGGTCGGATCGATATCGCCCTTTGCCGTGAGTGTAATGCGGCTCTGTTGAGCGCTGAAGCGCGTTTCGTTTTCGCTATACAGCGGCGTATTCGAGAATGGCAGCGCGCTGAAGGCCGGATCGCTGGCTCCAGAGGATTCTTCGTTCCGCTGGCGCCACGCACCTTCCATCGCGATGAACGAACCGGCGAGCGAGATGTGGACGCCGCTCAACCATGCTGGCGGACCCTTGGTAACCATCGGCGCTGCTCCTGGGGCCGCGTTGTAGAGGCCCCCCGGAAGATTTTGGACCGCCTGCTCGGCGGCCTGCGCCTGCTGTTTGGTCTGCGATATCTGCCCCTGTAGGG
>JBAUGC010000532.1:0-12435 GCA_049679485.1 Xanthobacteraceae bacterium | reverse complement strand
TTCAAACAGTTCCTGAAAACAGGGTCTATATATCTGTTGAGCGTGCCGGTGAATTCGTCCGCGACTTCGTGGCGTTCTCACGCGGCAAAGTCGCTGCCGATGACGGACATTCACCGGGCATCGAGATCGGCAGGCCAAACGATACCTATCGCCGCATCCGGATCGATTCCAACTTCGGCAAGGTGACCGTCCTGGTCACCGATGGACGTCTTCCTTATCCCTACGGACACGAAACGACCGGCTACGAGGTCGCCGATCTTGCCGATACTCTGACAAAAGCCAAGGCCGCGGGCGTTACAGTCCTGGTCGAGCCGTACAACGCTGCGCAGCGGCGGGCGGCGATAGTCGAGTTCCCCGGCGGCTACGTCGCCGAGATTCATTCTTTGGACGGCAAATAGCTAGGCGATCGGGCGGACGGACGTGACAGCGACTTATCAATGACCGATGCGACCCATGGGGACGCGTGTCACGCCGCGATCTTCACGTACTCGAAATCGCCCGGCTTGTTGTCAATGCCGAGGCGCGGTGGCGAGATCCAGTTGGCGTACTGACCCGGCTCGGACACCGGCTTCATAAGGCTGACAATGAAGTCGCCGTCGCCCTTCGACGGCAGCCACTTGCCGACTTCCCGGTCCCAGGTCGCCCCATCGATCAGGACGCCGGCCGGCGAGACTTTGACGTCCTTGAACTCGCCGATCTGGCGATGGAACCCGACATGCGGCAGCTCAAGCTTGAAATTGACGCCGGTCTTACCGATCATCTTGTTCCAGCGATCGAGGCCACGCTGGCAATCGGCAGTATAGTCATCGCGCAGCCGCATGTTGACCGCGGTCAGCGCCGGCTCCTCGACGCGCTTGATCTCGCCGTCGACCATCTTGAGCACCGGATACGTCGCATGCTCAAGCCGATGATCGTCCTCAATCTTGGTTTCCTGGAAGCGGCCCTTGAGGCTGGCGTTGAACGCGTTGGCGGCGTTGGTCGAAACCTCCGAGCCAAACAGATCGAGCGACAGCGAATAATGTAGGTTGAGCTTCTTCTGAATGGTCGGCAGGTCGATCACGCCGAGATTGCGGATCCTGTCGCTATTATACGGATCCTCGATGCCGGCCGCGCGCATTGCTTCGCAGGTCCGTTGGATGGTGCGGCCGACGCCGGTCTCGCCGACGAACATATGGTGTGCTTCTTCGGTCAGCATGAAGCGGCAGGTACGCGACAGCGGATCGAAGCCCGATTGCGCCAGGCTTTCGAGCTGCATCTTGCCGTCGCGATCGGTGAAGAACGTGAACATGTAGAACGACAGCCAGTCGGGCGTCGTTTCGTTGAAGGCGCCGAGCATGCGCGGCTTGTCGGCGCTGCCGGAGCGGCGCTGCAGCAGCTCGCCCGCTTCCTCACGGCCGTCGCGGCCGAAATATTTCTGCAGGATGTAGACCATCGCCCACAAGTGGCGGCCTTCCTCGACATTGACCTGGAAAACGTTGCGCAGGTCGTAAAGCGACGGCGCGGTCTTGCCGAGATGGCGCTGCTGCTCGACCGAGGCGGGCTCAGTGTCGCCCTGGATGACGACCAAACGGCGCAGCATGGCGCGATACTCACCGGGCACGTCCTGCCAGGCCGGCTCACCGAAATGATGGCCGAATGGGATTTTTCGATCTTCTTCTTTCGGGGCGAGCAGAATGCCCCAGCGGTATTCGGGCATCTTCACGTAGTCGAACTTCGCCCAGCCCTTCGGATCAACCGAGACGGCGGTGCGCAGATAGACCAGCGCCTGCTGGAAACCTTCCGGCCCCATATCCATCCACCAGTCGATGTAGCCGGGATGCCAGCTCTCAAGCGCGCGCAGCACCTGCCGGTCCTCGACCAGATTGACGTTGTTCGGGATCTTGGTGCTGTAATCGACGTTCTCGATGTCCATGGCTGGCTCCTGTTGGCCTTACACGCGGCGCGTATCGAATACCGGCTGCTGGCCGGTGCCGTAGCGCTTGAGCGCGCCTGCCTCGCCGACCGCGTTGGGCCGCTGGAAAATCCAGTTCTGCCATGCGGTCAGCCGGGCGAAGATTTTCGTTTCCATGGTCTCCGGCCCGGCGAAGCGCAGATTGGCTTCGAGGCCGGTGAGACTGTCCGGCGAGAAGCTGGCGCGCTCTTCGAGGAAGACGCGGACTTCATCGTCCCAGTCGATATCGTCGAGCGCGAAGGTGATAAGGCCGAGCCGCTGCGCGGTCTCGGCGTCGAGCATCTTCTCGCTCTGGGATTTTGCGGCTTCGACATCGTTCGGGTTGGCGAGAAACCGGCTGGCCAGCCGGGTGAGCCCATTCGACATCGGATAGGCGCTGAAATTGGCCGCAGTCAACGCGATCACCGCGGGTGGCTTGTTGTCGCCTTCGCGCTGCCCAAGGAACATGTACGAGCGGTCGCTGGCAAAGGCGAGTTCGGCAAGCGTGCCGGCGAAACAGGAACCGGGCTCAATCAGCGTCACCAGCGAACGGGAGGTGAGATCGACGCGCTTGAGCACGCGCTTCCAGAGATGACGGATTTCGCGCACCAGCCAGTGGTCTTTGTTGGCGTCGAGGAAATGCTCGTACGCGACGACGTCGGCCGGATCGCCCGACGACTTGAAGACGATCGCGGCGACGTCAAACTCGTTGAGGCGAATATTGAGGATCGCGTCGTCGAGTTCGCGCGCCAGCTTGAGCGGCCAAAATTCCGCGCCGAGCGCCGTCATGGCGTCAGCCGATGCAGGCGGCGGCGCTTTCGGACCGCGCAACGTCACCGTCGCGATCCGGCCACGGCGCTCGAACTCTGACGCAACGGTGCCGTAGTCGACACCATCCGGCGTAAACGTGCGGCTGAGTGGTGTGAGTTTGATGCCTTTGCTCTCCTGGCCGCCGTTACCGCGGCGAGACCGCGACGCAAATTCACGGGCGCGCGCGGCGACCGTGTCCTCAAATTTGGAGCCCGGCACGATTTCATCCACCAACCGCCAATCGAGCGCGCGCCTTCCCTTCACGCCCTCCTCGGTGGTGCAGAAAAAGTCGGCATGGTCGCGCCGGACTTTGCGTTTGTCGGAGACGCGCGTCAGCCCGCCGGTTCCGGGGAGCACCGCGAGCAGCGGGAGTTCAGGCAGCGAGACTGCGGAAGAGCCGTCATCAACCAGCATGATGTAATCGGCCGCAAGCGCGAGTTCGTAGCCGCCGCCAGCCGCCGTACCGTTGATCGCGCAAATGGTTTGCAGGCCGGAATTTTCGCTCAAGTCCTCGATGCCGTTGCGGGTCTCGTTGGTGAATTTGCAGAAGTTGACTTTGTGCGCGTGGCTCGCGCCGGCGAGCATGCGGATATTGGCACCGGCGCAGAACACGCGCGGCTTGCCGGAGCGCAGCACCACCACACGCACCTGCGGATGCTCAAAACGCAGCCGCTCGATGGCGTCAGCAAGTTCGATGTCGACGCCCAGATCGTAGGAGTTGAGCTTGAGCTCGTAGCCCTCGAACAGCGCGCCCTTCTCGTCCACGTCGAGCAGCAGCGTAGCGACCTCGCCATCGATGTTGAGTTTCCAGTGCCGGTAGCGCGATGACTCGGTCTGAAAATCGATCCGGGTCTGGCCGTTAGCCAGCGGACGTTCGGCTGCGTGCGGCGTATCGCCCATCAAACAGCTTCCTGTATTATAATGCATGAACGTTTCCGGGGTCTATATGCACTATAATGCACTAAGCCGCAACCCCGGAATCGGTCGGCCGCTCGCTTTCGTGATGGTCGCGCAGCAGCCGATTGATGAAGCCCGCGGTCGCTTCGAGCGTCGCTTCGGGCACGTCCCGAAAGGGGGAATGGCGAGCGCCCGGCAGGACCACAGTTTCGACCGGGCAATAGCACTCTTCCCGCACCGCTTCGACCTGCCGGAGCGTGCCGTATTCGTCGTCGGCGCCCTGCACCACCAGGATCGGCACGCGGATGTAGCCGAGTGCGTCGGTAATATCCCATTTCTCAAAGTCCGGATTGAGCCACGGCTCGACCCAGCCGAGGAACGTGGCGTCGACGTCGGCATGCCAGCGTTTGAGCCGATCGCGCAGCGGGCCGGCGGCGAATTGTTCCTTGGTGCGGCGGATTTCCGCGAGCCCCATTGCTTCGGTGAAAAAATGCGGCGCCATCAGCACGACGCCGCGGACGCGGTGATCCTGGATGCCGCCCGCATAGATGGTCGCGATCGACGCGCCGTCGCTATGACCGAACAGAATGCCGCGCTGAAAGTTGATCGCGTCGAGCACCCGCGGCAAGACGTCGAGGGCTTCTTCGTCCATGAAAGTGAGCGGCCGCGGCAGCATTGCGGGGCTCGATTTGCCGCAGCCGGCGCGTGAATAGACGAAAACACCAGCGCCCGTCGCCGATGCAAGCTGCTCCGGAAACGCCCCCCATATGCCGACGCAGCCGAGACCCTGATGCAGCATGACGATGGTCGGTGCCGCGTCGGGGCGCGGTCCGATCATGCGATATTCGAGCCGCATTAGGGGAAGATCGAGAAACCCCTCGTCGGCGAGCACCATGGCTAGTGCTCGCCGTTGAACGGCGCGACGATGCGCAACAGCTTGGCGAAGCTCTGCTCGACGGCGTCGCCGGAGGTGTCGAGTTCGGCCTCAGCGCGCGCATAGTCGGCGCGGCGCGCTTCGAGAATTGCCACGAGGTCAGCCATGGCGGCGCGGTTCTGCGCCATCGGGCGGAAATCGCCTTGCGCCATGACCCGGCTCATATGTTCGTCCGGTCGCGCCTTGATCCAGATTGTGTGAGTGCGGCGAAGCAGCAGCGCGTAAGTCTCGGGGTTCGAGACGATACCGCCGGCAGTGGTGATGATGGCCGCCTCGTTGCCGGCGATGACCCGATCGAGGGCATCACGCTCTTGGCGCCGAAAGGTCGCCATGCCGGCCATTTCGATCAGGTCGGGCACGCTGGCGCCGTATTCCTCCGCCACGCGGCGATCGAGCTCGATGAACGGCGAGCCGAGATGCTGCGCGAGCATCCGGCCGAGCGTCGACTTGCCGGCTCCGCGCAAACCGACCAGCGCGATGCGCTGGCCCCGGTCGACATTGCCTGAGCGCGCAACCCGCGCGGCCAGTTCCTTCGCCAGTGCCGGCAAATCCTTTTCCGGCACCTGCGCCAGAAGACCGAGAATGGAGCCAAAGGCCGCGGTTCGCACGCCAGTCTCCGGCAGAAGCGCAGCGGCCGGCAGATCGAGCGCTCGCGCGATCGAGCGCAAGACGCTGACCGAAGGGTTGCCAGTACCGCTCTCGATCTGCGCCAGGTACCGCTCCGAAGTCTCGGAGGCTTGCGCCAATTGACGGCGCGTCATGCCCCGCTTGGCTCGGTTCTTTCGAACCTCACTGCCGACCGCAGCCAGAAACTCGCCCGTTTCTGCGAGGTCGCCGGTTGGAGGCGTCACAGCCGCTTGAGCCGGCTTGTCTTTTGCCGTCGATTTAGCCACGGATCAGAAATCTAAATGCATTATAATTCATGTTCTATAATCGGAATTATGCACTTGACAAACCGATCTAGCATGAACTATAGTTCCGGTCATGGGAGTGGGTACCATGAACTTGTCAGAGATTTCAAGGCTTTCCGAAGATCAAGCCCGCGAGTATTTCGAGAAAATCCGCTGGCCAAACGGGCGGATATGCCCGCACTGCGGATCGGTCGAAAGCGTCAAGCTTCACGGGAAGGCTCACCGCGTCGGCTTGTACAAATGCTCCGGCTGCAAGGGCCAGTTCACGGCCACCATGGACACGATTTTGGAGGACAGCCATCTGCCGATCCGCATTTGGCTGATGGCGTTCTCAATCCTCTGTTCAGCGAAGAAGGGCATCAGCGCGCTTCAATTGCAGCGCCAGCTAGGCTTGGGCAGCTACAGGAGCGCGTGGCATTTGGCGCACCGGATCAGACACGCGATGGCGCGCGATCCATTGAAGGGCTTGTTGGGCGTCGGCGGGGGCACCGTCGAAACTGACGAAACTTGGGTAGGCGGCAAGCCGCGCAAACGTGCAGGGAAGCGCCAACCGGGCGAGAGCCGGGAACGGCCAGTCCCGAGGAAAACTCGCGTCGTTGGGCTTGTGGAGCGCGGCGGCAGGGCGCGGGCGCATGTAGTCCCGGACTTGACCGGGCCAACGTTGAAGGCGGCTGTTCGTGCGCACGTCGATCCGAGCGCGCGATTGATGACGGACGAAAACCACGCTTACTTCGGGCTCGGCAACGAGTTCGTTGGCGGCCACCACGTGGTCAATCACAGCGCCGGCGAGTATGCGCGCGGCGACGCTACGACGAACACGGTTGAGGGATTTTTTGGGCTGTTCAAACGCGGTGTGACGGGCAGTTTTCACCACGTCAGCGAAAAACATATGAATCGCTATCTGAACGAATTTAGTTTTCGATGGGATTTGAGAAAAGTTACTGATGGCGAGCGAACAGTTGAGGCGATCAAGAGTAGTGAGGGAAAACGCCTCATGTATCGGACGCCAATTAACGCTGACAAATCAATGTGATCAAGGGGCGCTTGATAACCCCTTGATCCGAGTCGGCTAATTTACAACATATATCATAATCACGACAATAATGATGTCCATGGCGGGATTCGAACCCGCACCTAGCCGGGCTATCTTTGACGGATTCCGGCCGGGCAGACCCGCTTCCAAAGCGGCGGCGTGTACCAGTTTCGCGACATGGACAAAGAGACGGTGGAGGTAACGGGAGTCTAACCCGTCGGGCTCGCTTGGTAAGGGCTACCCCCGGCAAAACTGCTACCCCCATTTGTTGAATAACGGACTGGCCGAGTCGTTCGCAACCTCCCGGCCAGTCCGTTTTATTTTTCGATTTCCTCGGTTCCTTTTTTTGCGGCCAAGACCTGCGCCAATCCGGCGAAGAAGGCGGCGATTCGGTCCGGCGTCCAGCCTGACATTTCCTGCATCGAAACTCGAATCGATACATGAAACTGCACCGCGCCTTCGGTGTTCATGAAGCTGGTCGCCACGCTTGCCGTAGCCGAACGCGAGGACGTCGCAGAGTCATCGCGCTGCTCGGGTGACGATGCCCGCTCGGATGGTCCTGACGACGGCTCTGGCGCCGCAGCTTCGCCTAATGAAAGCTGGTTCCCGTCGCGGCGAACAAGCCCGGTAGCTACGGCATAATCGATCAGCATGCCGATTGCCGACTTGTATTCGGTTCCGGCAGAAATTGCCCCGCCGAGCTCGGCTATGGCCTCATCCTCCGACATGGAGCGAAACGCGAGTTTCGTCAGCAGTAGCTCGCCGAACCAGGAATTTCTGACGATTGGTGCCAGCTTCCTCGGCGCGGTTTCCGCGGACCAGTTATAGGCTTGGGCGAAGTCGAGGACCGCCCGCGTGGGCATCGTGTCGCCACCAACGCGCTCAAGGAAACCGTTCTCGACTAGGAAGCCGACCATCAGCGAGACGGTATTGAGATGAATATCGGTGACTTCAGCGGCGTCCTTGTAGCTAGCTGGGCGAGTGCCATTTAGGCTCTTGATGCCGTAGGCTCGGATAACGTCCAGTTGTTTGCTGAACTTGATACGAGTAGTCGGAAGCCGCCTCGTCGGTTCGTGCTTGGACTTTTCGGGTTTTAGTTTGATTCTCAGTCTGTGGATTTTCGGCTTGGTCTGCTCGGCACCTTCAGTCGAGCCAATGGAGCCGAGTATCGTAGATCGCGGCCGATCTCCCGGCGGCGGTACGGCAGGTGAAATCGGAGGCTTTGAAAAAGCCATGTGGAACCTCCTTATCAAGTCGTTCGCAGTGCGCAACATATGCCAACTTGATCGGGGCCACAAACCACTTGATCAAAAGGGAACGGAATGAAAACGGCCAAGACCAAGAAAAAGCCCGAAGTTGTCTCCGGTAGGCGGCAACTACTTTCGCTATATCCCCTTGATTTGTCGTCTGCTTTAGGGGCGGCCCTCCAGACTGGAAAGCCCCCAAAGATGTCCAAGAAACGACAGGGGAAGGCCGCTGTGAAAAGCAGGGGAAAAGCCTAGCAGGCTGGCTTCAAACGGACCTTACCGCGAATCGGGTCGTGAAATGGCACGGTTTGTGAAGTGCACAATTGCGTCTATAATGCATACGATCTCAAGATTTGCAAGCCGGCATGCGAGATGACGGCCCGCGCTTCGGCTCATTCGAACATCTTCCGCCAACCGCTGCCCTGCGGTTCTCGTGGTGGGTCGATGTCCTCAACGGAGTCGGGCCCGGGGTCGTCGGGCGCATGGACAAGCGGGATGACGGGCTCTGGTTTGGGTTGGCCTGATGAGACACGTCGACGAACGGGCGTAGTGGCCGCGGGTTCCACTGGTGCTGGCGATATTTCCGCTCCCTCCTGCGGCGCCGGTGCACTTTCAGCAGCGAGTTCGCTGACGGCGGACGCGGGCGCAGCTGCGGCCGTGTCCGGCTCGATAACCGGTGCGGTCGTGACCATGCCGGTCACGGGCACGCGCCACTCAAATGAATCCAGCCGGCCGCTCGGCGAGGCCGGCAGCCAGCGATCAGATACGTGACCGTCGGCGGTCCATACAGGATCTGGCGCGGCAGTGAGTGCGCGTGCGATCCATTCGCGCGCGCGGCCTTCGTCGTTGCGTTCGGTTCGTTCCAGTTCCGCCATCAGCAGCGCGATCCGCTTGGTCGGCGCCTCCAGATAGGAGGCGAGCGCGGCGCGGGCCTTGCCGAATTCCCGCGCATCGATTGCGGCGCGCGCCATCGCCAGCGCGCCCTCAACATGGCCGGGTATCTTTTTGACCAAGCCCTCGATGCGCTTGAGGCGATCGCGCGCGGCGTCGCCGAAGCGCAAATCGGCAAAGACCTGGGCGAGATCGGGATGCGGATTAGCCCGCCAGGCTTTCTCTAGCACGCGCGTCGCCTTACGCAATTCCCCGCCCTCGGCGAGCATGCGGCCGGCAAGCGTCGCTGCCGGCACCAATGTCGGCGCGAGCTTTGCCGCCTCGAGCGCAAAGGCCTTGGCGTTGTCGCGGTCGGCTTCCTCCGCGGCCATCGCCCGCGCCGTCAGCAGCACCGCGCGCTGCCGGCGATAGGTCTCCTTGTCGAGCGCGCGCTTGCTGCCTTCCAGGAGCGCCAGTGCACCGGCCCAATCACCGGTCGCGCAGCGGAATTCCAGCACAGCCCTGCCGGCCCAGCCAAGCGATGGATTGTCCCGCGCCGCTTCCTCGGCAAATGCATGCGCGCTGAAATGATCGGCCCGGCGCCGAGCCTCGACGAAAAGACCATGCAGACCGAGCGCCTTGGTGTCGGCGCGGCTCGCCATGGCGCGAAAGGCGTCATCGGCGGCTTCACGATCGCCGGCAAGCTGCGCCGCTTGGGCGCTCAGGAGCAGTGCGAGCGGTTCGGCAGGCGCAATGCGTTTTACTTCCGCGGTGTGCTTGCGCGCAGCGGTGAGGTCGCCGGAGCCGACGGCGATCAGGCCGCGCGAAATCGCCTCATAGGCACGCTCGCCCCGACGCCGGTGCAGGTGCCTCCGCAGGATAAAGGGCGAAGTGAAAATTGCACGCAGGACCGTCCAAACCAGTGCCAGCACCGCCATCGCGGCCAGGATCGCCGCGATCAGCACCCACGGCTGAGTTTTGATGCGCAAGCCCTGCCAAATGAGGACCACGTCGCCGGGGCGATCAGCCAGCCAAGCGGCGCCAACGGCCAACGCGCCAACAATGAGCAGAAAAAGAACGACGCGGATCATTGCGATACCGGCTTGCCGAGCGCCGCAAGCGCATCAGCGGCGATGCGGCGGCTGGCCGCTATTGCCGCCTCGCGCGCCGCAACTTTCTTGACCCACGCGTCTGCGATCGATCGTTCGCGGTCGGGCAAACGAGCAGCGTCGGCGAGCACGGCAGCGAAATCGCCACGAGCGGCTTCGCTGTTCACGCGCGTAACCACGGCGAAGGCGTCATTGCCCTCCGGGGCATCAACTCGCGTGATGCTGACGAGATTCTGTGCGTGCGCTGCCAGCCTGCCGAGAAAAGAGCCGTCCCGCGACGCCGTTCCGGACTCCTGCAATAGCGAAGGCATAAGCGCCGTAAATTCGCGCGCGAGTGCGGCCGCGTTTGGAACGCCCTCGGCAGCGAACGGGGCGACTGGCGCCAACGCGCTCTGTTCGGCGCCGAACGATTTCACCGCGGCCAGCTCAGCTTGATACGGCGCGCCACGTTCGACGGTCGCCCGCAGCGCTTCGGCGGCGACGGCCATGCGGGCGGCACGATCGTCTGCGCTCGACGTTCGTTGTGTCAACTCCGCGCCGAGTGACTTGATGGCGTTTTCCAGAGCTACGATGCGATTATTAAGCGCATCGAGGTCGCTGTGCTGCGCAACCGCTTGAGCAGCACTCTTCGCTCCCTCCGCGGCGGCCGCCGCGGCCTTGGCCTGCGCCAGCGCGGTTTGCGAAGCTGCTGCGACGTCGTCAACGCGGCGCGTGAGTGTCGAGAGCTGGTCGCCGAGCGCTTTGGTTTGGCCCTCTGCTGCCGCAATGCGACTGACCATCGCTTCGTCGGCGCGCGGGGTTTTCAACGCTTCCTGGATTCTCTCAAGCCGAGCGGAGATCTGATCTGTAGCCGGAGCAACAGCCGGTGTGTTGGATGCGATTGCGCTTGGCGCTGATGCCCTGGGCGCCGCCGCCTCACGCGGGGCTTCACGCGCCGGAACCAACCCGGCAATCCAAATCCCGGCAACAAGCGCCGCCACCGTAATCGCGCCGGCGACAGCGCCTGCGACGTACGGCATGACGCCACCGGCACGGGTCCGATCGCCGCCGCCCTCACCGTCTTTCGATTGCCCTGCGGCGCCGGATTCTTGCGCGGAATTCCCCGGCGCGGCGTCCACTTCCTTCGCCGTCAGATCGATGGTCGGCGGCCGCCGGCGTGGGGTGCTGTCGGGCTCGCTCGTCATCCTGTCTCCTGCGCGAATCGGGCCGATTCGACGTGCCGGCCGCCCGCACGCCACGGCATAGTACGGGCGAGACATGGCGGCAACACGTCGCCGGCTGCATGCCAGCGAAACAAAATCAACCGGCTGCAGTCGCGGGAACGAGCGCGAGCACACCGGCCTCGGTCGGCTCTCGCGCGATGCGAATATCGACGGCACCGGCTTGCGCGAGCGGCTCCGCTACCTGGGCGGACAAACAAAAATGTGCCGGCTTTTTGAGCGCGGGTTCGGCAAGGCCGGCATGGCGCGTGAGGTTTACATAGGTCTCGGCGCTGCGGCGTGAGAAATGCAGTACGCCGTCGATAGCGTCTGCCAAGGCTTCAGTTGCCGCAGGCGGAACGACATTCGCCGGGACAGCGCGATAAACCACTGCCGTACGGACCAGAAAGTTTTGTGCCGCAAGATCAGCCGCGATGTCGCCGGAGCGATCCGCGCCGGCAAGGTGAAGGAGCGGCGCGCCGCGTTTCAGCCGCTCAGCGGCAAGTCGCGTGAGATCGCTAGCAGCACCTTCGGCGGAGCTGACATCGGCGAAGCCGACAGCGCGCATAGCCTGCGCGCTACGCTCGCCGACCGCGAGCACCGGTAACGCCTGCAATTCCGCGAGGCGTTTGTGCGCAGCGATCGCGCGGGCGGCGTTGGCGCTGGTCACCAGAATAGCCGCCCATGGTCCGGCTCCGATTTCCGCATCCGGCAGCGGCTCAATGCGCAACAGCGAGGCGATGGCGACAGTGTGGCCGCGGATGCGAAGCGCGGCCGCCGTGCGCTCCGCGTCGGCCTCCGGCCGAGTCAGTAAAAGCCTCACGGTCAGGTCCAGACAAAAAAGTCGGCGCTGGCGCGCTCGCGCAATTCGCGGCCGGCATCGGCGCCGAGTTTCGTCGCATCCTCACGGCGGCCCTCGCGCTCAACCTCGAAAGCCTCGCTGCCGTCCGGTTTGACGATGATGCCGCGGAAGTTCACCGCCGGTCCGCGCAGACGGGCGTGGCCGCCAATCGGCGTGCGGCAAGAGCCGTCGAGCACGGCGAGAAACGCGCGCTCAGTGGCAACGGCAATCGCGGTGTCGGGATCATCGATCATGGCGACAAGCGCGCGGGTCTTGCTGTCATCGGCTCGCGTCTCAATGGCAATCGCGCCCTGCCCGGCCGCCGGCAGAAATTCGTCAGGATCTAGAATCGCGGTCGCCGCCGAAATAAGGCCAAGCCGCTTCAGGCCGGCGACGGCGAGCAGCGTCGCGTCCACTTCGCCAGCTTCGAGTTTGCGGAGCCTCGTTTCCACATTGCCGCGTAGCGTTACGACATCGACGTCCGGGCGTAATCGCCTGACGAGAGCCTGACGCCTCGGCGAAGCGGTGCCGACTACCGCACCGGGCGGGAGTTCGCTGATCGTCTTGGCCTTGTGGCTGATGAAGGCGTCGCGCGGGTCCTCGCGCGGCAGAAAGCCCGCCAGCATGAGACCCGGCGGCAGTTCGGTCGGCAGG
>JBAUGC010000531.1:0-3406 GCA_049679485.1 Xanthobacteraceae bacterium | reverse complement strand
GTCGTCGGCCTTGCGCCCCGCCCAGACCACCGCGCCGTCCGCAAGCTGCAACAGCCGCGGCGGCCGCGGGCCCTGCGGCGGCGTCATGGTGTCGGCGAGGATCACGACCGGCGCTTCGAGGCCTTTGGCGCCGTGCACGGTCATGACTCGCACCTCGTCGCGGGCGATCTCCATGTCGCGCTTCACTTCGGCGCGGGCATCGCGCAGCCAGGTCAGGAAACCTTGAAGCGACGGCGTCTCGCGCCGCTCGTATTCGAGCGCCAGATTGAGAAACTCATCGAGCGCATCATTGGCTTCCGGGCCGAGCCGCGCCAGGATGCGGCGCCGCCCGCCGCCCTCACCAAGCAGCAGCGCGTAAAAGGCAAACGGCGTCTCGCGCCGCGCCACCTCTGCCAGCTCATCGAGGCGTGCCGCGGCATCGGCGAAGATCTTTTTCTTGGCCGCCTTCCGCTTGAGGATGGTGCGCAACGGCGTGCGGCCGCGGTCGTACGCGATCTCGAACAGATCGTCGTCGGAAAATCCGAACAGCGGACTGCGCAGCACGGTTGCCAGCGAAAGATCGTCCTGCGGCAATAGCAGCGCCTCGGCGAGCGCCATTAGATCCATCACCGCGATGTGCTCGGTGAGCACCAGGCGATCGGCGCCGGCGACCTGCACCTCGACCCGCTTGAGCGCCCGGATGATCGCTTCGAACAATTCGCCGCGCTGGCGCACCAGGATTAAAATGTCGCCGTAGCGCGCCTCGTGCTCGTCGACCAGCTTGCGCACTGCACGGGCGATGCGCCGCGCCAGCTTCACCCGTGGGCTGGTTTCGCTCACGGTATCGAACGGCGCGTCCCAGCCTTCGATCTCCTTGCGATCGTCGGGCTTCTCCGGCTCCCAGATTTCGACCGTGCCCGGCGGCGTGTCGGCCAGCGCGATGTGCGGCGGAAACCCGTCCAGATCGGAGGTGACGCTCAGTGCTACGTCCTTGCGTTTGAACACTTCGTCTACCGCAGCCAGAATGACCGCACCAGAGCGGAACGAATGCTCGAACTTGCTGACGACGAAGTTCTGCTCGCTCTTTTCGTGCGCGGTCTTGAAGTGGCGCAACATCTCCGCGAATTCTTTCGGCGCGGCGTCCTGGAACGAATAGATTGACTGTTTCTCATCGCCGACCGCGAACATGGTGCGCTTTATGCCGCGCGCGCCGGCGCCGGCGGTGAATTCGGCGGTGAGCCGGCGCACGATCTCCCATTGCTTGTGGCTGGTGTCCTGCGCCTCGTCGACCAGGACATGATCGATGCCGAGGTCGAGCTTGAAATGCACCCAGGCCGCATCGACGTTGGCGAGAAGCTTGAGCGTCTTGTCGATCAGGTCGCCGTAGTCGAGCAGCCCGCGGCGTTCCTTCTCCCTGGCGTAACGCGTCACTACCTCGTACGCGACGGTGACGAGGGCGGTGCTGCGGTCGCGCAACGCCACGCCGCGTCGCCGCTGCAACAAATCCCGGACGCGCTGCTGCTCGTCGAGCAGACGCCGCGCCAATGCCGCATCACCGACGGCCTTTGAGATGATGGTTTTGCGTGCTGTCCGTCCGCTGCCGGTGGCGGTGCAGAAAATGTCGAGATAGGTCTCGACCCGCTCCGAGCCGGCGAGCGTCGGCAAGCTCGCGAAGCGTTGCGCCTGATCGCTATCGTTCTTGCCGCCCCGGGCAATCGTTTTGGCGATTGCCGGCCATTCCGACGGCGCGATGATCGCGCCGGAAAAATACTCCGCTTCGATCGCGTCGGCGCTATCCGTCGGCTCGACGCCGAGCGCCCGCGCCAGGCTCGCGATCGCGGCCTCCACGCCGCCGGCGTTTTCCACCCACCGGCTGATGGCGTCGCCCTGGCCGATCGCCTCGCGCACCACGTCGCGAAAGGTCCGATCGGCAGCAGCGGTCATCGCCAGGTTCAGCGCCTGCGCCAAGGCGCTGCCGGGAGTGGCCGCGCCTTCGAGCAGCACCGCCAGAGTCAATTGCTCCAGAAGTTGCGATTGCTCGGTGTCGTCGAGCACGCTGAAGCGCGCGGTAACGTCCGCTTCAAACGGAAATTGATGCAACAGCTGAGTGCAGAAGGCGTGGATGGTCTGCACCTTGAGCCCGCCCGGCGTTTCCAGTGCCCGGGCGAACAGCCGCCGCGCCGGCGCCCGCCGCCGCGCATCGGGCGCCATCTTGGAGCTCTGCCGAATGGCCTCATCAAGATCAGCATCATCGAGCGTCGTCCATTTGGCGAGCGTGTCGAACACCCGCTTTGCCATGTTGGCGGCGGCCGCCTTGGTGAAGGTGATGCAAAGGATTTTTTCCGGCTCGACGCCCTTGAGCAGCAAGTTGATCACCCGCTGCGCCAGCACGTAGGTTTTGCCGGAGCCGGCATTGGCGGCGACCCATGCCGACGTCTCCGGGTCTGAGGCCTCGCTCTGCTTCCGCTGCACTTCGCTCGGGATCGAGCCTGCCGCCCTCATTCGCTGCCCCAAATGTCGTCGATCTCGCCGCCGGTCGCCGACCATTCCTTGACGCGCGCGAGATGATCGTAATCGCCATAATGCGTCGTCCACATCGGATGAACGAGCGACCGATAGGGCTCGCTTTCCTTGGCGAAGCGTGCGGCGAGCGTCGTCAGCTTTTCCAGCGCGTAGTCAGACTGGCTGTCGGCTGTGCCCTTTTCAAAATCGATCAGCTTGGATTCGCCGGGGCGCGGGCCGCCTTTGAGCAGCACGTAACCGATCTGCGCGACCGAACTGTCCGCGGCAATATCCGGAAATCCGCCCTTGCGCAGGATCGCGGCTTCCAGTGTGAGCTGCGGCGCGAGCCCGGTCCGCACCTGCTTTTCCGTGCGCGCCGATCCGGTCTTGTAATCGAGAATGACATAGCGGCCGTCGGCGTGGTGCTCGATGCGGTCGGCAATGCCGTTCAAAGTAAAGGCGCCCTCCGGCAGCGGAATCTCAATCTTGCCGCGGATCTCCGCAACCAGCGCACGGATGTCAGGGCGCCGCGCCGCCTCCCAACCGGCGAACCACTGCGCGATTCGCTGGAAACGCGGCCACCAGAAGGCGCGCGCTTCGGGAAAATCGTCGAGCTCGGCAAAGTGCGGCCTGCCAAGCTCGATGAGTTCGCGCGCGGCATCGGCCGGTAGGCGATCCCTGTAATGCTCGGTGAAATCGCGGATCGCATTATGGATGATGGTGCCGCGCTCGGCGGCACCCGGCGAAAGATCGACGGCATCGAGCGGCGCCAAACGTAAGATGTATTTGGCGTAGATGGTATAGGGATCGCGCAGCCAGTCTTCGATATCGGTGACCGAAAGGCGCTTCGGCCGCGCGGCGGGCGGCGGCTTGGGCGTAGGCTGTGCCGCCGCTTCCACATGCTCAGGCCGGTCGAGTGCGCGCG
>JBAUGC010000530.1:0-4907 GCA_049679485.1 Xanthobacteraceae bacterium | reverse complement strand
CATCAAGGAGCACTATCCCGATCCGACCGCGGCCAAGGGCGAGCCCTGGGTCGCGGTGACGACAGCCGCGGTCGAGCCGCTGCCGAAGCCGGTGACGCTCGCCGCCGTCAAGGCAGAGCCGAAGCTGAAGGACATTGCGCTGGTGAAATATTCCCGCCTGTCGGTCCAGCCAGTGACGCCCGAAGCGTGGAAGCTCATCGGCAAGATGGGCGGACTGTAAGCGCGATAGTCAAATGACACGCCGAGCGGAGGGCACGGCTGCGAGTTGCCCTGTCGAGAAATGATCCCGGCCGCGCATTAGTCTTTAGTTGCATCTCGCTCGTTGATTCACATCAAAGCCCGTTTTGCACCAATTCATTCTTATCGATGCGGCAATATGGGTCGCCGCGACGGCTTGGCCCGCTTGTCCGCAACGACAGGGGTGTCGATAATGGGTGCTACGGGAGCGAGTGCGCGCGCGCTGCGCGTGGAGGATGTGATGCCGGACAAGATTTACGAGGTTCCCGCCGCGTGGGCCAAGCGCGCGTATATCGACGAAGCCAAATACCATGCGATGTACGCAGGCTCGACCAAGGATCCCAACGGGTTTTGGGGCGAAGAAGGCAAGCGGATTCACTGGTACCGGCACTTCTCCAGAGTGAAGAACGCATCGTTCGATCCGCATAACGTCTCGATCAAATGGTTCGAGGACGGCACCACCAACGCCGCCTACAATTGCATCGACCGCCATCTGCACACCCGCGGCAACCAGGTCGCCATCATCTGGGAAGGCGACGACCCGAAAGACTCAAAGAAAATCACCTATCAGCAACTGCACGACGAGGTTTGCCGCTTCGCCAATGTGCTGCGTAACCGCAACGTCGAGAAAGGCGACCGCGTCACCATTTATCTGCCGATGATTCCCGAGGCGGTTTACGCCATTCTCGCCTGCGCGCGCATCGGCGCGGTTCACTCGGTGGTGTTCGGCGGGTTCTCGCCGGAATCGCTCGCCGGCCGCATCGAGGATTGCCAGTCGAAGGTCGTCATCACCGCCGACGAAGGCTTGCGCGGCGGCCGCAAGGTGCCGCTGAAGGCCAACACCGACGCGGCGATCGACAAGGTCGGCGGCGTCGATCATGTCATCGTGGTCAAGCGCACCGGTGCGCCGGTCAACATACTGCCTGGACGCGACGTCTGGTACCATGACGCCGCCGACATGGTGACGGCGGAATGCCCATGCGCCGAGATGAACGCCGAGGACCCGCTGTTCATCCTCTACACATCGGGCTCGACCGGACAGCCGAAGGGCGTGCTGCACACCACCGGCGGCTATCTGGTCTACACATCCATGACTCACCAGTACGTGTTCGATTATCACGACGGCGAAATTTACTGGTGCACCGCGGACGTTGGCTGGGTCACCGGCCACAGCTATATCGTGTACGGGCCGCTGGCGAACGGCGCGACCACGCTGATGTTCGAAGGCGTGCCGAACTATCCGAGCAACTCGCGGTTCTGGGAAATCATCGACAAGCACGAGGTCAACATTTTTTACACTGCGCCGACCGCAATCCGCGCCTTGATGCAGGCCGGCGATGCGCCGGTGCAAAAAACCTCCCGCGCGTCATTGCGGCTTCTCGGCTCGGTCGGCGAGCCGATCAATCCGGAAGCATGGGAATGGTATCACCGCGTCGTCGGCGACGGCCGCTGCCCGATCGTCGACACCTGGTGGCAGACCGAGACCGGCGGCATCCTGATCACGCCGCTGCCCGGGGCAACAAGGCTAAAACCGGGCTCGGCAACTCTCCCGTTCTTCGGCGTCATCCCCGAACTGGTGGATGCCGAGGGCAAGGTGCTGACCGGCGCGGCGACCGGCAATCTGTGCATTGCGGATTCGTGGCCTGGCCAGATGCGCACGGTCTATGGCGACCATCAGCGTTTCGTCGACACCTATTTCCGCGCCTATCCCGGCAAGTATTTCACTGGCGACGGCTGCCGGCGGGACGAAGACGGCTACTACTGGATCACCGGCCGGGTCGACGACGTGATCAACGTCGCCGGCCATCGCCTCGGCACCGCCGAGGTCGAATCGGCGCTGGTCGCGCACCCGAAAGTGTCCGAGGCCGCGGTCGTCGGCTATCCGCACGACATCAAGGGCCAGGGCATCTACGCCTATGTCACTTTGATGGCCGGGGAGCAGCCGACTGAGGAGCTGCGCAAGGAACTCACCGGCTGGGTGCGTAAAGAGATCGGTCCGATCGCCTCGCCCGATCTCATCCAGTTCGCCCCGAACTTGCCGAAGACACGCTCGGGGAAAATCATGCGCCGCATCCTGCGCAAGATCGCCGAAGACGAGTACGGCAATCTCGGCGACACCTCGACGCTCGCCGATCCTGCCGTGGTCGACGACCTCGTGACCAACCGGCAGAACCGGAAAAGCGCGTGAAGCCATCACCCGGCTTGATTTGAGTGGGGCGTGCACTGCTGGTGCACGCCGGCCACACCCGTCGGAAATTTTCTGGAAAGCATGAGATGTTACCTGGTCCGGGGTGGGTGAAACCGCCCGTTGGACTAGAATGCTTGTTGGCCGAGTTCGGCCGGATCCTTGGTAGTGGTCGGTAGTGGGATGGTGACGATAAAGGAAAAAGCCCTGTTTGGGGCCGTGCTGGCGACTGTCGTGTGCTCACTCGCGCTGGCGCCCAATCCGGCACATGCCCATGGCGCCATGGTGATGATGAATGAGACCTTTTCGCCCGGCACCATCGTCGTACGCACCAACGAGCGGCGGCTCTATTACGTGATCGGCGGTGGACAAGCCATTGCGTATCCCGTCGGCGTCGGCAGAGCCGGCAAGCAATGGTCGGGTGAATCCTACGTCGACGGCATGTACATCCGCCCGGCATGGTCGCCGCCTTCGGTCGTGCGGCAAGACCATCCCAATTTGCCGAACGTCGTTCCCGGCGGCTCGCCGCATAATCCGATAGGCGTTGCCGCCATGTCGCTTGCCGGCGGCGAATACGCCATTCACGGCACCAACCAGCCCGGCTCCATCGGCCATTTCGTTTCCTACGGCTGCATCCGCATGTTCAACGAGGACATCACCGATTTGTTTGGCCGCGTCAGCGTCGGCACCCCGGTGGTGGTCCAGTAATTGGGGAGGTATCGGGAACGCCCGATACCTTGACGGGGGACGGGGTCGGGCATCAGGATCTCGCCAAGAGCCTGATGCCCGACACCTGGGATCTGCTCCTGACAATCAGCACCAGCTTCCGCGGCGGCCACCATCATAGCTGCGCGCCCAGCCACCTTTCAGCAGCGCGGTGGAGACGTCCGCAGTGTCGTGCGTAGCGACCACGGCATCAACGCGGCCGCCATATTTGTCGGTGCCGACACGTGCGACAGTGACCCCGCCGGCAGAGAGCAGCGTTTCCAGCGCGGCGCGCGCGGCCTGCGCTTTGGCAAGCTCCTCGACGCAATGCGCATGCAGCTCCGGCGCGTCGACATTGCGCAACCGCACCTTAGTGCTGACATCGAGCCCGGGCCAAACATGCACCCGCGCTTCAAACGTGTCGCCGTCGATGACACGGATGACCTCGGCGGGATAATCGAGCTGCGCATTTAGCCGCCCCGCATTCGCGCCGGCTGCGAAGCGCGCACTGCTGCTGTCGCGACTTGGCACGCGCGCAGTATCGACGGACAGTGTGTGCTGAAGCTCACCCGGCTTCACGATTGCCCCGGCAGCAAAGCCAAATGCAAAAAACACAACAGTTACGGCGAGCAGGCCGCCGTACCCTTTCGGCGCCAGAGGTGCGAAGGACAGACGCGCCATGTCCTACTTTTGATTGCGTTTATGAAAGAATCTATCAATAAGGGAAAAGGATTATATTCTCCATAGCGGAATAAAGTCAAGGTGGTCAGAAATCCGATGTCAGTCCGTTGATCTCCCAATCCCCGTAGCGGGTCGGTTCTGGTCCGTCGCGGCCTGCGATTTCCTTGGGTAGATCGGCGGCGTTGCGATTGCGTTCGGCGCGGCGGCCGGCGGCTTCGGCGAGCGCGCGCTCGGCCGCGGGCGACAGTGTTTTCCTCGCCGGCTCCCCGGCTTCCGTGTTGCCTTCGGCGGGCTTTGGGGGTGTCTGGTCGATTGGCATCGCCTGTGACTTGGCGTCGCCGTGCCAAATTCACAAGTAGCCACCGCAAGGAGCAATTTGGAATGAAGGGTGCGCGACGGCACACGGCCGGTTCCGCCAGTCGCGACGACGTACCCGGCCTTGCCGCCCGGCGCGTTGCGGCCGACATTGTCGACGCCGTGCTACAGCGGCATCGTCCGCTCGACGAGCAATTCGAAGGCGGCGGTGCCAATGTTGCGCTCGCTGCCCTTCCCGAGCGCGACCGCGCCTTGACCCGTGCGCTGGTCGCAACCGTGTTGCGGCGGCTTGGCACGCTCCGCCATCTGATCGGGCTTTTTCTCGAGCGCGGTCCGCCGGCGCAGGCGCCGCGGGTCGAGACCGCACTGCTCATCGGCGCAGCGCAGATTCTCTTTCTCGAAGTACCCGACCACGCCGCCGTCGATCTTTCGGTCCGGCTGGCGCAGGCCGATCGCCACGCCACTCACTTCGCCGGTTTGGTCAACGCCGTGCTGCGGCGCGTGGCCCGCGAAGGCGCCGAGCGGCTCGCCACGCTCGACGCGACGGCTCTCGATACGCCGGAATGGCTGTTGGCGCGCTGGACTGCGACTTACGGCGACGCCACCGCCCGCGCCATCGCTGCGGCCAACGGCCGGGAGGCAGCGCTCGATCTGACGGTCAAGAGCGATCCCGAAAGCTGGGCAACGAAGCTCGGCGGCCGGGTGCTGCCGACCGGCACGGTCCGCATGATTGCGCGTGGCACCGTGACCGCGTTGCCGGGCTTCGCCGAAGGCGCGTGGTGGG
>JBAUGC010000529.1:0-6029 GCA_049679485.1 Xanthobacteraceae bacterium | reverse complement strand
TCCCGCGGGTTTGTGGCGCGCCTCGGACTTATCGCGGCGCGTGCCGCGGAATTTTCGCTTGAACTTTTTCTCCGGACGTTCCTGTTCGGGTGCGCGCCAGGAATGGGAGCTGGATTTGCCTTGCTTTACCTTCGGCTGCGCAGCATCGCGCGCTTGTTCTCTTTTGTCCTTTTTGTCGAATGCACGAGGTACCCGCGGAGCAGCCGCGATCGTGTTGGAAAAATCGGCGCCCGAAAGCGCGACGACTTGGTCGCCGAGCTGTTCACGTAAGGTCCGCGTCGGCACCTCCTCGACCGCGCCCTCGCCGAGGTCGGAGAGCTGGAACGGCCCGAATGAAATGCGGATCAATCGGGCGACCGTCAGCCCGAGGTGACCGAGCACGGTGCGCACCTCGCGGTTCTTGCCTTCGCGGATGGCGAACATCAGCCACAAATTGGAGCCCTGCACGCGCTCCAGCATCGCTTCGATCGCGCCATAGTGAACGCCGTCGATGGTCACGCCGGCGCGTAATTCGTCAAGCTTTCCTTGCGTCACCGACCCATGCGCTCGGACGCGATAGCAACGCAGCCACCCGGTCGCCGGCAATTCCAGCACCCGCGCCAGCGCACCGTCATTGGTGAGGAGGATCAGGCCCTCGGTGTTGAAGTCGAGCCTGCCGACGCTGATCAGGCGCGGCAGATGCCTGGGCAGATGCTGGAAAATGGTTGGCCGGCCGCGCGGGTCGGCATGTGCGGTCAGGAGCCCGCGCGGCTTATGATAGAGAAACAGCCGGGTGCGCTCGCGCGTCGGCAGCGGCTCGCCATCGACGACAACGCGGTCGTCGGCGCTTACATTGAGCGCCGGCGAGCGGATCACCGTACCGTTGACGGCAACGCGCCCCGCAGCGATCCATTCCTCCGCCTCGCGGCGCGACGTGAGCCCGGCGCGGGCGATCACCTTGGCGATACGTTCGCCGGCTTGGTCGAATTTGCCCTTGTCGTCCATGATGCGTCCGGCAATAACCCCCGGCGCACCAACAGGCAATCGCCGATAGCATCGTTTATGACATCGTTTATGGAGATGGCGCTCACCGAAGCGCGCGCCGCGGGTGAGCGCGGCGAAGTCCCGGTTGGCTGCGTCATCGTGCGCGACGGCGCTGTCATCGCGCACGCCGGCAATCGCACCCTCGCGGATTACGACCCAACTGCGCACGCCGAGATGGTTGCCATCCGCGCGGCGTCGGCGGCCCTCGGCTCCGAACGGCTCACCGATTGCGACCTCTACGTCACGCTCGAGCCGTGCACGATGTGCGCCGGCGCGGTCGCATTCGCGCGCGTCCGCCGCCTCTATTACGGCGCTGCAGATCCAAAGGGCGGCGCGGTCGACAACGGCGTGAAATTCTTCGCGTCGCCCGCCTGCCATCATCGCCCCGAGGTTTATGGCGGGCTGGCGGAAGCGGAAACGTCGGCGCTGCTCAAAAGCTTTTTTCAGGAGCGGCGGTAGGGCTTGTGGCGCGGACTGACGTCCGTTTATGACTCTGAGAGGGCGGACATTGTGTCGCCGCCGGCAATTGCTCTCGAATCCTGCAGTTTCGTAACTATCGGCCACGCAGCAGGTCGACGAAACATTCGGCGGCGGGTGTTAGCAACAGGCCGGCCCGGCGCACCAGGACGATCGGTGACGCAGGCAGGGATTCGTCGACGCGAATTTGCACCAGCGCCTTCTTGGTCAGCTCGAATTCGGC
This sequence comes from Xanthobacteraceae bacterium, assembly GCA_049679485.1. GTDB lineage: Bacteria > Pseudomonadota > Alphaproteobacteria > Rhizobiales > Xanthobacteraceae > BOG-931. The sequence continues at coordinate 4,306 of JBAUGC010000529.1, read as the reverse complement.
AAATTGGATTGGCAGCATGCAAAGCGCATCACTATAGGCGACCGCCATTATCACGCTGAGCGCCGATTGGGTCTGTATCACGAGCCGCGGCGGCGGCAGGCGCTTGCGAGCAAACACTGCACCGAGTTCTTCGGTCGCCCGATGCGTGATCGAGGTCGTGACCCACTCGGCTTCGGCGAGCTCATCTAGGGAGGTCGCGTTGGCGAGCGGATGGCCGATGCGCGCCATAATGGCGCGGGTGTTATCGAACAGCTTTTCAACCATCAATTCCTTTGACGCCGCGCGTTCGGGTTTTGGCCCGATGTAAAAATCGACGCTGCCATCCTTGAGACCAGACTCGAGCGTCGGATAAAGACCCTCGATCATCCGCAACTGCACGTCGGGGTATCGGGCGCGAAACCGCGTCAGCGCACGCGGCAGCATCGCGACATGCGCCGCCCCTGATAGCCCCGCGACAACGGTTCCGTGAGCGGCGCCGGCGACACCGATCTGTTCGGCCTCTTCGCGAGCACGCTGAATGTCGTTCATGATCGCACGGGCGCGTTTCAAGAACGCCGCACCTACCGCAGTCGGCGTCATGCCGCGCGAACGCCGCTCGAACAGTGCGGCGCCCAGTTCGTGTTCGAGGTCATGGACGCTGCGGGTCAGCGCCGGCTGGGCGAGCCGGAGGCTGCGGGCGGCGGCACGAAGGCTGCCATGTTCGGCAATGGCGGTGATGTCGCGGAGCTGATGCAACTTCATGCCGAATATTAGAGCGATCCATTTCAGGTATCAATCGGATCAATTTGATAGCTTTTCGCCATCGCCGGCGCGAGGCTACAGTCGGCGGCGGATGTCGGAAGGCTTTGCTTTTCGCGCCGTTAACCCCCGCGCCCGAACAGCGCCGAAAGGGCGTGTGCGCGCTATAGGTGAGGAAGCGCGCGCATGCCCGGCGATAGTGCGGAAACGGATGTCATCGTCGTTGGCGCCGGGCCGACCGGGCTGTCGCTCGCCATCGAGCTTGGTCTTCGCGGAGTCCGCGCTGTCATTGTCGAACGGCATGTCCGCACCGGTTCGCAGCCGCGCGCCAAGACCACCAACGTTCGCTCGATGCAGCATTTGCGCAGGTGGGGCATCGCTCCGGAGTTGCGCGCGGCCGCGCCGCTTCCATACGATTATCCGACCGACATCGTGTTCGCGACGCGGCTTTTCGGCCGCGCGCTGGCCGTTATCGAAAATGCTTTTGAAGGAGCAAAGCGCCGCGACCCGCGGTTTCCCGAGCCCGCGCAGTGGGTGCCCCAATATACGGTTGAGGCGATCTTGCGCGAGCGCGTCGCAGCGCTGCCGTCCATTACGATGCAATTCAACACCGAGCTTGAGAGCGCCGAGCAGTCGGCGAATGCAGTTACCGCGACCGTGCGCAATGTCGCTAACGGCGAGTGCCGCACCATTCACACCAAATATCTGATCGGCGCCGACGGGGCCCGTAGTCGCGTCCGCGAGATTGCCGGCACGCGGATGCAGGGCGAGCACGCCTACGCGCTCAACTACAATCTCATTCTGCGCGTTCCCGCGCTATTGCGCGCACCTCCCGTCCGGCGCGCCATAATGTACTGGCTCATCAACAAGGAAGCGCCGGCGGTCATGGGTCCGATGGACACGGACGGACGCTGGCATTTCGGCATCACGCTGCCGCCGGGTGTAACCGAGATCGACGACGACACCATCCGCGCCCGGGTTCGCGCTGCGGTCGGCCGCGATATCGAGATTGAAATCCTCGAGCGCGACATTTGGGCGGCGCACCGCCTGATCGCCGATCGCTATCGCGACCGCCGCATCTTTCTTGCCGGCGACGCTTGCCATTTGCATCCGCCGTTCGGCGGCTACGGCATGAATCTCGGGATCGCCGACGGCGTCGATCTTGGCTGGAAACTCGCGGCGATGCTGGACGGCTGGGGCGGCGGAGACCTGCTCGACTCGTACGAGCAAGAGCGCCGCTCGGTTCATCAGCGCACCATTGCGGAGGCGGTCGAAAATTATCGCACGCTCAGCGCGCAACTCCTCAAGGACAACCTCGATGACGACACCGAAGAAGGCGACCTGGCACGACGCGAGGTCGGCGACGAAATCGTGCGCACCAAGACTCGGGAATTCAAGACGCTCGGCGTTGTGCTGGGCTCCCGCTACCTCGAATCGCCCATCATTGTCGCCGACGGCAGCGCAGCACCGCGCGAGCATTACGCGAATTTTGAGCCCTCGGCTCATCCGGGCTGTCTCGCGCCCCACGCCTGGCTGCCGGATGGAAGTTCGCTCTACGACCATTTCGGCCGCGGCTACACATTGGTCGCGTTCGAAGATGCGGCTGCGAAAGATGAGCTTGTACAAGCCGCGCGGCGTGCACGGGTTCCGCTGACTGTCCTGAATCTTTCGGATCCGGAACTGCGGGCGCTGTACGGCGCGCCGTCAGCCCTGATCCGCCCGGATCAGTATGTCGCCTGGCGGGGCGAGCGCGTCGAAAATGCCGATGCCATCATTGCGGCGGTGCGCGGCGCGCCGATGCGCGATGCAGCCGCCAGAAAGAAAGAGAGAACGGCATGAGCGGGGAAAACAAGAACGTCGTCAACATCACCCAGGCGATCGACGCGGGTTCGTTCACCGCGTTTCAGATCGGCACGATCATCCTGTGCTCGCTGGTCGCGTTCCTTGACGGCCTCGACACCCAGTCCATCGCCGTCGCCGCGCCGCTGATTGCGGAAAAGCTCGCGATCGGCAGGACGGCTCTGGGACCGATCTTTTCGGCGGCGGTGCTCGGCGCCATGATCGGCGCGCTGACCTTTGGGCCGCTCGGTGACCGGTTCGGCCGCAAGCGCTGCCTGGTGGCAGCCGCGATCATCTTCGGCGTCTGTACGATCCTGACCGCCACGGCCGATACCTACAACACGCTGCTTGTCGTGCGTTTCGTCGCCGGTATCGGGCTCGGCGGGGCGACGCCCTGTTTCATCGCACTGGCTTCGGAATATGCGCCGCAGCGGCGGCGCGCGATGATTGCCAGCCTGATCTGGTCGGCGTTCCCGCTCGGCGGCATGGTCGGCGGCTTTCTCAACGGCTATATACTGGCGCATTTCGGCTGGCCGGTCATTTTCATGGTTGGCGGCGTGCTTCCGCTCATTGTCGCGGGCGCGCTGTCGATCTGGCTGCCGGAATCGATCCGCTTTCTGCTCGCCGAAGATCGCGATCCCGAAAAGGCGCTCGCCATTGCGCGCCGGATTGTGCCGGGGGTTGGGCCGACGGCCCGGATCGTGGCCGACGAAGAACACATCAAGGGCGGGGCGCTCAAGCATTTGTTTACCGAGGGCCGCGCCGCCGGCACCGTGTTGCTCTGGGTTGTGTTCATCATGGCGTTCGGCACGCTGGCCATCACGGTGCTGTGGACTCCCACGTTGCTGCGCAGCAACGGCATCGCGCCGTCGCAGGCCGCAATCGTGCTTGGCTTCCACGGCCTCGGCGCGCTGATCGGCATGGGGAGCGCCGGGCGGCTGATCGAACGGTTCGGAGCGGCCGCGACGCTGGTGCCGGCGCTCGTTTTAGGAGCGATCGCGACCGGCGCCGTCGGCTTTGCCGCGACTTCGGTTACCTCGATGTCGATCGTTCTTGCGCTGATCGGGGTGTTCGTCGGCATGGGCGGCTCGGGAGCGATCGCGCTTGCGGCGCTGAATTATCCGACCGCCATCAGATCGACCGGTGTCGGCTGGGCGATGGGGATGGGCCGCGGCGGTCAGGTCATCGCGCCGCTGACGACCAGCCTGATGCTGGTGCTCGGTTGGGGGACGACGCCGGTATTTCTTGCGACCGCAATCGCGCCGTTTATCGCAGCGATCTTCGTTCTCGCTTTCGCCCTGCATGCCGACGGCACCAAGGTTGTCGGGGCGGCGGCGCCGAGCCCGAAAATTTCGTGACGGATGCCCGCTCGCGCGTTCGGCGGCCTGTCGTGCTCTTGGGTGCGTCCGGAGATCGCGTGGTCGAAGCTTCAGGCGCTGGACGAAGGCGCGCGGCTCGCGAGCAAAGAGCTTCGGCGACAACGGCGGTTCAACAAATTCAGTGTTGGCGAGCCACCGGCCGCCGGCGCAGGAGCGAAAGGAGCAAACGATGAAAAATCAGACACACGTGCCGGTGTTCCATCACGTCAATCTCAAGACCATCCGCCTGAAGGACATGGTCGATTGGTATGCAAAGGTGGTCGGAACGAAAGCCACATTCCAGTTTCCGGGCGGAGCCTGGTTGACAAACGACGGCGCCAATCACCGGATTGCGTTGATCACATCCTCGA
>JBAUGC010000528.1:0-5723 GCA_049679485.1 Xanthobacteraceae bacterium | reverse complement strand
CAACACCGCGTTTGAAGATGCTCCAAAAGCCCCCAATCGTATTGATATGTACCGCGCGCCGACGACATATTGATGTTTGCTGTGGTCAACAGAGCCGTGCGGATATGCAGTCGGATACCTTTATATCCGGGCCACGCGTAAGGCAGTTTCTGGACAAATTGCTGCGGCACCGATTACAGGCGTCTTGCCGCCCTGGTGACCTTTCTTTTTGTGCCAACGCAAGCGCAGTCGCCCTTGCTTTAGTTGCTTCAATGTGATAACTATCTGCCGTGACGGACCCGGCCCTCGATGCACTTCTCGATCTTGACGGGCAGGTTCTCGTGGTGGATCCGGCGGGCGGCCACTGGGTCCGATTCGTGGTTACGCGGGTCCCGGTTTCGCCGGAGAAGCCGCACGGCATCGACTACTCGCTGACGCTGCACGGCCCGAATGGCGAGCGGCTGGTCGGCTTCGACAACGCCCATCCGGTTGGCCGGCAAAAACGCGGCAAACCGCAAGACCATCGCCACCGGCAGCAGACTGTAAGGGCTTATGAATACCGTGATGCAGCTGTTCTGCTCACCGACTTCTGGGAAGCTGTGGACACGGTGCTGCGCGAAAGAGGAGTGATCCCATGACGACGCTTAAAGTCGGTATTGCCAGCTACGACGAGATGAAGGCGCGTACAATGGCTGTGGCGCGCGGCAAACGTCGCGTCTCGCCCGGCGAGCCGAAGGTCTGGTTCACGTCGACGGAATCCTTCGCCAAAGTGCTCTCCGCCGGCAACCGCGACCTGTTGCGCGTTATCGCCGAGAAGGCACCGGGTTCGCTTGACGAACTCTCGCGGATCACAGGCAAGGCCAAATCCAACCTTTCGCGCACGCTGCGAACTATGGAGGGTTACGGCCTGGTGCGTCTTGAACGTGGGGAACGCGGCCGCATCACGCCAAAGGTAACGCACGACCGGGTAGAGCTTGACCTGCCCCTCACGCTGTCACGCAAGGCAAGTTGAGCAACGATCGTCCGGGGCGTGCGTTCGGCTGCAACGCCGCCGGATGCGCGTCTCGCGACGTTCAATTTTCATCGCTGTCCGTCCTCCTGGCTGGAATCTTGAGGGTTTTCAATTTTGCCGAAGGGCGTGTGCGATGACTTTGCGCATCAGACTCGGTAGCGCCTCCCCGGCAATGTCCGCCATCGGGATCCAGCGCATGCCCTCCGGCGCCTGCACGCCCGCCGGAAGCTCGGCAGCATAGACGCTCAGTTCAAGCGGGAAATGCGTGAAGACGTGCCGCACCGTGCCGGGAAGGCGGCGCCATGCGACGACCTTGCGCCGCTTTGACGAGCCAAAACGCGGCGCGTGGTCTCGCGCACTGGATTCATCGAAATCGGGCGTCCACTCGGTCGTTGGCACCTCAGTCATGCCGCCAAGAAGCCCTTTGGCCGGCCGGGTGCGCACCAACACGAAGCCGTCGGCGCGCTCAACCACAAAGGCGGCGCCCCGGCGGAGCGTGCCTTCGCGTTTGGGTATTCGGCGCGGCAAAGTCTCGGCTTCGCCGCGTGCGCGGCCAGCGCAGCTTTCGTTCCACGGGCAAAAGACGCAAGCCGGTTTCTTTGGTGTGCAGATCGTGGCGCCGAGATCCATCATCGCTTGCGCGAAATCACCGGCGCGCCGTTGCGGGGTGAGTTCGCGCGCCAGCCGGCGCAGCTCGGGTTTTGCGTTGGGCAGCGATTCGGTGACGGCAAAGAGCCGGGCAATCACGCGCTCAATATTGCCATCGACGGGGCTTGCCGGTGCGTCAAACGCTATCGCGGCAATGGCGGCGGCCGTATAGCCGCCGAGGCCCGGAAGGTCGCGCAGCGCCGCCTCGGTTTGCGGAAATTTACCGTCGTGCCGCTCGACCACGGCGCGCGCGCAGGCATGCAGGTTACGGGCGCGCGCGTAGTAGCCTAATCCTGCCCAAGCCTTGAGGACTTCGTCGAGCGGTGCGGCTGCGAGCGCCTGCACGTCGCCCCAGCGAGCGAGAAAGCCGGTATAGTATGGCGCAACTGTCCTCACCGTCGTCTGTTGCAGCATGATTTCGGAGAGCCAGACTCGGTACGGATCGGCACGGTCGCCCGGCAGCACCCGCCACGGCAATTTCCGGCGATGACGGTCGTACCAGGCGAGCAAAGCGGTGGGTTGCGGGCATGGAATCGCCGCGGGACGCTTTGCGCGCTGTCGCACCGCCGTCTTGGCTGCTACCGTCATGGCGGAGGGATGACAGAGCACCCCATTATGAACAACCCCTCCCGCTCCTTCGCCAAGCCGTTGCGCGACCTCCTCGGGAAGGTCGTTGGCGAGACATTTACGCGACAGGGCTTTGCCTCGGCCGAACTGGTGACGCGATGGACTGAAATCGTCGGTGGCGAAATCGCCGCGCACAGCGAGCCGATAAAAATACAATGGGCGCGGCCCGTTTCCCCTTCGGGGCGAGCAAGCGACGATGGGTCGGCGTTGGGGCGCCCCGCGGGCACGCTTGTGCTGCGCGTTGAAGGACCGGCGGCGATTGAGATCCAGCATCTCGTCAACGTGATCTGTGAACGCGTCAACCGCTTCCTCGGCTGGCGTGCGGTAGAGCGCATCGCGTTCCGGCAGGCTCCGCTGCGGCGTACGTCGCGCCGGTCGGCCGCCGCTCCCGATCCTGCTGCGGCTGCGTGCATCGCCGCGAACATGCTGGAAGTCGCAGACGAAGATCTGCGGCAGGCGCTGGCCCGGCTGGGCGCAGCGGTCAAGCGCCGCTGACACTGTTGCCTAACCACACTCAAGCGACCGTGAATGCTGAGGCGGTACGGGGCCTTGGCTGACGGGCGCGGTGGTGCCACATTCGTACGGCACGAGTTCACAAATATCGTCGGAACGTAGGAGCTGACCTTGACGATTACCCGCCGCCAAGCTTTGGCAACAACATCCATAATGGCTGGCGCCGGCGTCGCGGGTGCCCTCCTCTTGCGTCCGTCTCCGGCCCGGGCGGCTGCCGAAATCGACCAGGCGGACTTGGCGAAAGCCGGACCAGACGGCGATATCGTCCTTGGCTCGGAGAAAGCGCCGGTAACCGTCATCGAATACGCTTCGATGACGTGTCCGCACTGTGCGCATTTCTCGACGGCGACCTTCCCCGAGCTGCAGAAGCGCTACATCGATACCGGAAAGGTCCGTTTCATTTTCCGCGAGTTCCCGTTCGACGCGCTCGCCGCCGCCGGTTTCATGCTGGCGCGCTGCGCGGGCAAGGACAAATTCATGCCGATTGTAGAGACCTTGTTCGCCAAGCAGTCGGAATGGATGGTGCAGAAGCCGGTTCCGGCACTGATGGGGATCGCCAAGCAATTCGGCTTCACCCAGGAGTCGTTCGATAAGTGCCTGGCGAATCAGCAGGTGCTCGACGGTATCCAGGATGTCCGCGACCGGGCCGCTGAAAAGCTTGGAGTCAACTCGACGCCGACCTTTTTCGTCAACGGCAAGAAGCTCGTCGGCGATCAGTCGATCGATGCCATGACCAAAGAGATCGAGCCTTATCTCAAGGAAGGATAAGGGTTTTTTGCCACCTCAGGTGCTGGCCATGCGCTGGCCTGGCCGGGCTGGCCCAAGCGGCCGTACGAGAAAATCTGGATAACCGGGCAGGCCTGTTGCGCTTCCGAGTGTGACGATTCATTCTCCGCGCCGATGCGGCGGCCTGCGACTCAAGCTCGCTAAGGGCATGAGTTATCAGCGATTCCGCTTGCGGCCGCGGCGGGGCAACAAGAAGGATTAAAAACGCGAATGAAGCTCACGCGGCTGCGCTTGATCGGCTTCAAGTCCTTCGTCGAACCCACCGACCTTGAGATCGAACCGGGACTGACCGGCGTGGTCGGTCCGAACGGCTGCGGCAAGTCCAATCTCGTCGAAGCCGTGCGCTGGGTCATGGGTGAAGCCTCGCATAAGGCCATGCGCGCGTCCGAGATGGACGATGTAATTTTCTCCGGCAACACCGGCCGTCCAGCGCGCAATCACGCCGAGGTTTCGGTTCTGGTCGACAACAGTGATCGCACCGCGCCGGCAACCTTCAATGATACCGATACGCTTGAAGTCTCACGCCGCATCATGCGCGAGCAGGGCTCGGTGTTTCGCGTCAATAGCCGCGAGGTGCGGGCACGCGACGTCACCGTGCTGTTCGCCGACGCCTCCACCGGTTCGCGCTCGCCGGCTTTGGTGCACCAGGGCCGCATCGGCGAAATCATTCAGGCGCGCCCCGACCAGCGCCGCCGCGTTCTCGAGGAGGCGGCCGGTATTTCCGGACTGCACGCGCGCCGCCATGAAGCCGAACTGCGGCTCAAGGCCGCCGAGCACAATTTGACGCGAGTCGAAGACGTGATCAGCCAGCTTGCCGCTCAACTCGCGTCGCTAAAGACCCAAGCGCGGCAGGCGGTGCGCTACCGCAACATTTCCGGACAAGTGCGCCGCACCGAAGCGCTGTTGTTGCACTTGCGGTGGACGGCAGCACAAACCGAAGTCGCCGATGCGGAGCGCACTAAGGACGAAGCCGTCCGTATCGTTGCCGCGCGCACTGGTGAGCAAACCGTTGCGACAACGCGGCAAGCGGAGGTCGCGGCCGGCCTGCCCGGGTTGCGCGAAGCGGAAGCCAAAGCCGCGGCGGCGCTGCAACGCCTCCTCCTTGCCCGGGACGGACTGGAGCGCGAGGAGGCCCGCGCCAAGGAACGTCTTGGCGAACTCGACCGCCGCCTGGAGCAGTTCGCAGCCGATCTGGAACGGGAGCGTACGCTCGCGGCCGACGCCGCAAACGCGCTCGTCCGATTGGACACCGAAGAGAAACACTTAAAGGCCCAGGCGCAGGCCAGCGCCGAGCGGCTCACCGGCATCAATAGCCGCGTCGCCGCCGCGGATGAAACGCTGGCAGCGTCGGAGAAGTCTTTTGGCGAACTTACCAGCGCCCTCGCTGATCTTACCGCTCGTCGCAATCAGCTCGAGACCGCTTTACGCGATCACGAGCAGCGAGCGGCGCGGCTGGAAGCCGAACTTGCCAACATCGACGCCGGCCTTGCAGCGACCGACAGCGGTCAGCCCGATCTGTCAGCGCTGTCGGCGGCACTTGCGGCGGCGCAGACGGCCCTCGCTGAAGCCGAAGCCGCAGCGCGGAAGACCGAGGTCAACCATAACACCGCGAGAGAGACTATTGACGCCGCTCGCGTACCGCTCGACACGGCCGAACGTCGGGTACAACGGCTGGAAACTGAAGCCAAGACGATCGGCAAACTCCTTGCCGTCGAGAACAAGAACCTATGGCCGCCGGTAATGGACTCGCTAACCGTTACCAAAGGCTATGAAAAGGCAATCGGCGCCGCACTTGGCGACGATCTCGATGCGCCGGTCGATCAGTCCGCACCGATGCGCTGGGCTGGGGCGGCTATCGATCCGTCCGATCCCACTTTGCCGGATGGCGTTGCGGCACTGTCTCAGTTTGTGCAGGCTCCGCCGGAGCTTGCGCGTCGCCTTGCCCAAATCGGCGTAGCGGAGCGGAGCGACGGCCCTCGCCTCGCGGCGATGCTCAAGCCCGGACAGCGGCTGGTCTCCTGCGAAGGCGACTTTTGGCGCTGGGATGGTTTTGCCGCCGCGGCACATGCGCCGACTGGCGCAGCGCGGCGGCTGGCCGAGCGCGGCCGCCTGCAGGCGATCGAAGGCGAGCTTGCGACCGCGCGCAACGAAGTGGAGA
>JBAUGC010000527.1:0-5218 GCA_049679485.1 Xanthobacteraceae bacterium | reverse complement strand
CATCTGTACCGCCCCCGGCTACGAGTACGTCGCCGCGGCCGCTGCCGCCGACCAGAGTGGCAAAGTTGCCGGAGTCGTAAAGCACCGAATGGGCACCGGAACCCGCGACCAGCGAATCATGAACTCCGGCCCCGGATATTTGGTCTTTTCCAGAACCGCCGGTTACGGTGTTTCTGCCGCTACCGACTTCAACGATATCGTTGCCGCTATCCTGCAACGCGATGGTGTTGGTGCCGTTGCCGGTCACGATCATCATGTTGCTGCCGCCCGTCATGGTGAGATCTTGCGGGCCGCCTGTATCCTCGAGGGCGATCGCCTGAAATTGCAGCGAATACTGATCGGTGTCGATGCTGTAGCTGCCGGGGGTTGTGATATCGAAAACTTGCGCCGGCGGCGCGACCGGGAACGGCGGCGTTCCGATCTGAACCGATATCAAACTCGCTGAGTCCAGAACCCCGCGCGTGTCGCCGCGACCGATTAAAAAGTTGTTGAGACCTGTCTCGATCGGATCGATGCCTTGGCCGATGAGCAATGTGTCAAGCGTAGCCAAGTCGAATGATTGCAGGCTGTAACTCACGCCACTTTCTCCCCTGTAGTGCGCTGCCCGCGACGATGTCGCTGGCCGCGCACGGGCCCAAGCATGTTCCCGACGATTAAGAGTAGCTATCGCCGTCGTGGCGAATAGCGATGCACTTTAAGAAAAAATTCAGACCTAGCTATCCCCCAAGTTGGGGGGTACGCGACCTTAGCGCACGTCGAACAGTGCAGAGCGCGTCAGATTATTTGTTGGGTTCGAACGCGAGTGTTTGTAATGCGACGCACCGGCTACGGTCCTTGTTGATACCCGCGGCGGACAGCTTCGCGAAAATGAACGGTGCCGTTTATGCGCACGTCTGCGCCGTCAAGGCTGCTCCGATGCTGTTACAAAACTGCTTTTCCAGCCGCCGTTTCTTTGTTTCCTTTGCCGAAACGTCTGTACAAATTGACGCGGCACCGCTTGTTGACCGCCACTCTTGTTCGGCCTGCACTCCCCTAAATTGGGGGGTAGTCATGGTTTAAAATCCATGTGTAATCGACGAGTGGTGCGTTCGTGTAACGGATTGCGCCAACGATACCGTTCAATCCGGTAGAGTGGGGACGGCGTGAGTTATGCGTTGAAGAACTTCGACCTCGCGACGCTCGACTGGTTGCTGCAGAGCGACGGCGTTAATCCCATCGCCACCGGTGCCAACGACTTTCTGATCGCACGCGGTGACACGAAGGGCGTAACAGACACAACAGATCTCATAGGCTGTTCGGAGCGGAACGCCGCCGTTTCCGATCTCGCAGCCTGGCAGCGGTCACCGGCGAAACGCCCGGTCGAATGAGGCTTTGCAGGCGTTGAGGGGAATTAGCCAATGACAATCACGCTGAACGGCGCGACGCTGACGAACTCCGGCTTTGGTATGATCCTCACCAACGTCGGCGAGGGGTACCTCACCAATGCTGCAACCCTCACCAACGAACACCGCGCGTACCTAATCAATATCGGCGTGGGTACGACCCTAACCAATGAGGACGCGTCGACGCTGACCAATACCGGCGCGACTCTCCTCAACACCGGCGGCGCAACGCTCACCAACACCGGTGCTGGCACGGGGCTCTACAATTTGGGCCCGCCGTCGCATGGCGCGACGCTGACCAATACTGGCGCGGGCACAGTGCTCACCAATGAAAATGGCGCCAGCCTGATCAATGGCGCAAACAGCAAGATCGACAATCGGGACGGCGCGACGCTTACCAACAGTGCGAACGTGCTCAACAACGGCACAATCAATAACAGCGCCAGCTTCGAAGATACCGCAACCGGGACGGTGCTCGGCACTGGAAGCTTTATCCAGACGGCCGGAGGCGTGACCGAGATCGACGGGTACTTCGTGCAAGGCGCCCTGAACGTCGAAGCGGGCACTTTCACCGTCAATAACACCACCGTGATCAGGGGTGACGCATCCGACGCCGGCAGCATCACCATCACCGCGAATAACACGCTCACGGTCGGCCACACCTTTACCGTTACGGGGAATCTCACAATCGATTCCGGCGCGACGCTTGCAGCCAGAAATCTCGTCGAGAATGGCGGCGTAATCACCCTCGACGGCGGCACCATCGACCCCACCGGGATCGAAGCCTACGGCGGCACCATTTCCGGTTCTGGAGCGTTGATCGGCAATATCGTCAATGACGCCGAGATGACGGCTTCAGGCGGCAGCTTGGATATCCAGGGTAACGTGACCGGCGGCGGCACACTCGTGGTCGGATCGGGCGCAACGCTCGAACTCGAAGGCAGCGTCGGCGGAGGCAACACTTTGCAGTTCGCCGCGGCTACCGGGGTGGCGCAGATCGGCGATCTGCTCAACAGCTCCGACCAGCAGCAATTCAATGCGCCGATTTCGGACTTTGTGGCGGGAGATGGCATCGCTCTCGCGCTCGACGGATTGGGCACTTTCGGCGATCTCTCCGACGCCACGCCTGGTACTTACAACGCCTTGACCAACACGACGGCGTTGGCACTCGACGACGGCGCGAGTCTCGTTGCCACACTCACCATGGAAGGTGACTATGCCGGCCGCACCTTCACCGTGTCGCAGGCTTCAGGCTTCGCCGATGTCAGCATGGCTCCCTGCTATTGCCCCGGCACGCTGATCCAGACCGAGCGCGGGCAAAAGTGCGTCGAGGATCTGAAAATCGGTGACGAAGTGATGACCATGTCCGGCGCCTTGCGGCCGATCAAATGGATCGGACAGCGGCGCTACGGCGGACGTTTCGTCATGGGGCGCAAAGATATTCTGCCGATCTGCATCAAGGCCGGCGCGATCGACGACAACGTCCCACGACGCGATCTGTGGATTTCGCCGCATCACGCCATGTATTTCAAAGATAAGCACCTCGAAGGTGTGCTGATCGAGGCGAAGGATCTTGTTAACGGCGCCTCGATCGTAAAGGTTGAGCGCGTGGATAATGTGGAATATTTCCACATCGAGCTCGACACTCACGATGTGATCATCGCCGAGGGGGCGCTGTCGGAGAGTTATATCGACGACGATAGCCGCGGCATGTTCCACAATGCTGAAGAATATCGCGCGCTTTATCCCGAGGCGGTGACGGGCATCGCGCAATACTGCGCGCCGCGTCTGGAAGATGGCTACGAGGTCGAAGCGCTACGGCAACGGATCGCGCTGCGCGCTGGATTGGTCCTGGCCGAGAAACGAATCGGACACTTGCGCGGTCACGTCAATCGCGTCACCAACAATTGCATTGCCGGTTGGGCGCAGAATACCGACCATCCGGAAGCGCCGGTCTGTCTCGACATCTATGCCGGTGGCCAGCTAATCGGCCAGGTTCTGGCCAATCGCTATCGCGAAGACCTCGCGCGAGCCGCCATCGGCAGCGGTCGTCACGGCTTCGAGTTTATTCCGCCGGCTGGACTAACTTTTGCTCCCGACGCTGTCGACGTGCGACGTTCCCTGGACGGCGTTCCACTCGCCCCAACCATCACATCAATGCATGCGGAACCACATCCACAGGCAATGCGCGCTTGAACCATCGAGGGGTCACGCGATGGTAAGCTGGGACTTGGTCAGCGGGTCCGCCGCCAGAAGTCGAGCATGAGCAGGACTTGGCCGACTTGGCGCCACAGGGCGATCGCGGTGGCACGGCGAAGCCGCCATAACAGGCTTGTCAGCCGAAGCAGCAACTCGCGCTCGACGGCGGTTGCTGCGTCGAAGTCGGATGGCACCGGCGATTTAAAACGACTTTTCCACGACCCCGAGAACATCGGCCATACCGACTTCTTTTCGTGACCGTCGAATTTTTGGACAATCCCAACAAACCGCGAGAGCTCCGCCGAGCGGAAGGCGCGCTCTAAGCGGCCTCTGCTGTTATTTGGCCGCACTGGTGCGGCACTTTATTTTCATTGTTCTCGATTCGACCGCTGTGCGGAGATTGAGCGCGCCAGCCACCGCCTAATGATGCGATGGCGACGTGTTTCGCTGTAGGTAACTGGCCTCTAATCACGCCGTTGCCGAAGTCGCTCCAATGACGCGCAAGATCGAGCGCTTTTTCCCGACGGTATTAGTGTCAGGACGGGCTACGCTCCAGGTGCTACCCCGGGCGAAGTACGGCCGGAGAGTGGCAACGCTTCTCGGACCACGCTCAAGCGGCCGCTTGTCGATCTGCTCGATGATAAACCGGCGTTTCATTCTTTATCCCTTTGAACTGCGCTCGGATCCAGCTCCAGAGCTCGTCGATCTCCTGGGCCGCCCTGCCTTGCGGAGCGTATTCGGTAACACCGAGGCCGGCAGCGATGGCGTCTTGAAAATCCATGCGCGCAGACAGCATCGGTTTGGCTAGGACTCCGAGCCGCGTCAGGTCTTGTGCCGATTCGCTCGCGCGCGAACTGCGGTAGGTCGGCGGACACTGGTTGAGGACAAAGGCGGCTTTGCGCTTTGCCAGAAAAACCGCGCGAAAGGTCGCCGCCGTCGCTTCGACATCCAATCGCGCCGGCCGCGCCGGTAGGAGGCAAAGATCCGCAGCCTCGGTCACCAGCCGGGCGGCGGCACTGTCCGCACCAGCGGTGTCGAAAACCGCGACGGTAAAACCGACGTCGGCCAACCCTTCGAGTATGGCGTGTAGCCGCGGCAGACGCTCGCATTCGAACGGTTCGACCATAACCTTGTTTGGCGCGCTCGCTGCGTCGCGGCGCAGGCCCCAACGCGCCAGCGAGGCTTGCGGATCAAGATCAAGCGCGATCACCCTTTCGCCCGTACCTGCTGCTGCCACCGCAAGCGACGCTGCGAGCGTCGTTTTTCCGGCTCCGCCTTTTTGCGTAAGAAATGCGATCGTGCGCATTACAACACCGAATGTTTCATTCCCGGGATGCTGTCATTGCCGTCGAACGACGGCCGGCTTTGCAGCGGAACGAGGCTTGACGCCCCGAAGTTGTTCGGAATCTCGATGTCGACTGCAAGCGTCGACACCGATTTGCCGCGATCCATCTTGATTTGCACCCGGTCTGGCTCGAACGAGACATGCCGGCTGATAACCGCGAGGATCTCTTCGCGCAGCACGCCGAGGAGATCGGAATTGTGGGCGGCCATACGCTCGTGCGCCAGCAGTATTTGCAAGCGCTCGCGCGCTATCGGCGCGGAGGCGCGCCGAAAAAGATTGAACGTGATCATGC
>JBAUGC010000526.1:0-13532 GCA_049679485.1 Xanthobacteraceae bacterium | reverse complement strand
GGGTAGGCGGTGTCGGCGCGGCGGGCGCCTGCACTGCACCGGGAGGAGTCTGCGCGTCTTCCGCAGATGCGCTGCCGGCGGCCATAACTGAACAAGCGACGACGGCGAGCCAGAGCGCGGCGGCGCCACAAAAGCTTTTTCGCTTGGCAAAGTTCGTCATGGTCAGCGGGCCTGCGCGCACCAAGCGGGGCGCTAGCTGCGTCAGAAGACCCGCACGACGACCATAAAGCCAACGACGAGAGTCGCGCCGGCTGCGGTCGCCACAATTTATGCGCGGCGCTCGCGCCAGCGCGACCAGACGAACCAGATGAACGCGGCGAGGAAAGCCAGGGCGATGACCGCATCAAAGTCGTGGAACAGCTTGCGCATGGTCGGGTCGCTTTCCCAGCGTGCGCCGAGCAGATAACCGGCATAGGCGAGCGCGAAGCACCACGGCCAGGAGCCGAGAAAGGTGTAGATTTGAAACTTCATCATCGGCATCCGCGCGAGACCGGCAGGAAAGGCGATGAACGTCCGCACAACCGGAAGCAAGCGGCCGAAGAATACCGTCGCGGCGCCATAACGGGCAAAAAACCGCTCGGTGCGTTCGAGTTCGGACCGGCTGATGAGGATGTATTTGCCCCAGCGTTCGAGCACGGCCCGGCCGCCCACGGCGGCGACGTAATAAGCGACCGTCGACCCGACATTGCAGCCCAGCGCGCCCGCCGTCGCGACACCGATCAAGTTCGCCTTTCCAATCGAGACCAGATAGCCGGCGAACGGCATGATGATCTCCGAAGGCAGCGGGATGCATGCGGATTCGATCGCCATGAGAAATACGACGCCAAGGTATCCGGCGGCGGAAATGATCTCGACGATCCAGGTTGCGAGCGCTGAAATGAGTTGGTCAATCATCACTCGCCCAAATGGAGGTTAAGGAAATCAGCGTCGCCTGCACCGGTCGTAACGGCGGCGGAGCATGGGCGGCAGTGCTTAGCGGCACGGCACGCTTATGTCTAACAAAATACACCACGAAAGGGTGCGCCGGTACGCGTCGGTGCGGCTCCGACCGTACCAAAGTTGACGTCGCTTTGCGCGGTTTTAGGTACATGATAGGGGATGGGCCAGTCGTTCATTCGCGATCTGGTGCGGAAGGGCTGTGACGTTGGCACGCAAGCGACGCACGTCTGCCGCCAAAAACGGATCGCCGAGGAAGTCTGCTGGCGCATCACCGAGCGAACTGCCGCCGGACATATCGCCCAGCCCGACCGAAAGCGGTCTGCCGTCGAAGCGCAAGATTTGGATCGCGGCATCGCTCGCTGCGGTAATCGGCGCTGCGGCCGGCCTCGGTTTTTACCTTCTCAATGGCAGCGCGGGCGACTGGAATGCGCGCGGCGCATCTGTGGCGACGTTCGTCGGCAGCGATGCCTGCGCGGGTTGCCATCGGGCCGAAGCTGAACGGTGGCATGCATCGCAGCACAAGCATGCGATGGATCACGCGACCGACAAGTCGGTATTGGGCGATTTTTCCAATGCAACCTTCGATTATTACGGTGTGAAATCGCGCTTCTTCCGCAAGGACGGCAAATTCCTCGTCGAAACCGACGGGCCGGACGGCAAGCTTGCTGTCTTCGAGGTCAAGTACACGTTCGGTATCGATCCGCTACAGCAGTATCTGATCGAATTCCCCGATGGACGCATTCAGGCATTGTCGATCGCGTGGGACAGTCGACCGAAGGAGCAAGGCGGCCAGCGCTGGTTTCATCTCTACCCGAACGAGGAGATCAAGCACGACGATATCCTGCACTGGACCAAGCTCAATCAGAACTGGAATTTCATGTGCGCCGAGTGTCATTCGACCGGCGTGCGCAAAAATTACGATGCGGCCAACGACCGCTTTAACACCACCTTTGCCGAGATCAGCGTGGGCTGTGAGACCTGTCACGGCCAGGGCTCGCGCCACGTTGCCTGGGCACGCGACCAGCAGCGTTGGTGGCGGTTCGGAAAACATGAGGACAAGTCCGAGGGGCTAGCGGTGCGCTTCGACGAGCGCAGCGGCATCACCTGGCGGAGAGACCCGCGCACCGGCAATCCGCAGCGCAATTTCACCCCGCCAATTTTGCGCAAAGAAGTCGAGACCTGCGGGCTTTGCCACGCGCGCCGCGCTGAATTCTCCGAAGATTGGGTGCCCGGTCAATGGCTGTCGGATACGCACGTCGTCTCGGAGCTCAGCCGCGGTCTCTATTTCGCCGACGGGCAAATGCAGGACGAAGTCTACAATTATGGCTCGTTCAAACAGAGCAGGATGTTCGCGGCGGGCGTTACCTGCAGCGATTGCCACGACCCGCACGATGGCAAACTAAAAGTGTCCGGTGACGGGGTCTGTTTGCAATGCCACGCGCCGGAGAAATACGCCGCTACGGCTCATAGCCACCATGAAACGGTGAATCAATTGGTGGGCTGCGCATCGTGTCACATGCCGACCCGCACCTACATGATCATCGATCCGCGGCACGATCACAGTTTGCGCGTTCCGCGGCCAGACTTGTCGGTAAAGCTCGGCACGCCCAATGCCTGCAACAATTGCCACACAGACAAATCTCCCGAATGGGCGGCCGCCGCCGTCGAAAATTGGTATGGGCCGAACCGCGAGGGTTTCCAAAACTACGCTGGTGCATTCCATGCGGCATGGAGCGATCGACCGGACGCGGCGGCGCTTCTTGCGGCCGTTGCTGCCGATGCGGATGCCCCGGCGTTCGCTCGCGCTAGCGCGTTGACCGATCTTGCCCCGAGTCTCTCACCCTCAAACAGCAACGTCGCGCGGACAGGCCTGCCGGACCCCGATCCGATGGTGCGGATCGGTGCACTCGACATGCTTGAAAGTGTCTCGGCCGCTCAGATTTGGCCGCTTGCCGCATCGCTTCTCTCCGATCCCAGCCGCGGCGTCCGCATTAGAGCTGCCTCGCTCCTTGCCGCGGTTCCAACCGCGAACCAGCCTCCCTCCGATCGCGAACGGTTTGAGCGCGCGGCAGCGGAGTTCATCGACGCTCAGCGCTTCAATGCCGATCGGCCGGAAGCGCGTGCGGCGCTCGGCAGTTTCTTTGCAAAACGCGGCCGTGCCGCGGATGCCGAGGCCGAATACAAAGCTGCGCTGCGGTTGAGCCCACAATATGCGCCCGCCGCGGCCAACCTCGCTGATCTTTATCGGGGGCTGGGGCGAGAAGCTGATGGCGAGAATGTGTTGCGGGCCGCGCTTGTTGCTTCTCCGCAAGATGCGGGCCTGCATTACGCGCTGGGTCTCGCCCTGGTGCGGCTTAAGCGCGTCGACCTGGCACTTGCCGAATTGCGCCGTGCCGCTGAACTCGATCCCAGCCAGGCGCGATATGGGTATGTGTACGCCGTCGCGCTGCATTCAACGGGCAAGGTCGACGACGCTATGACAGAACTCAAAGACAACTTAGCGCGACACCCGAACGATCGCGACACCTTGTTCGCGCTTGTTTCATTCAGTCGCGAACGCGGAAATGCCGGCGCAGCGCTTGAATACGCGGAGCGCCTGGCTCGAATCGCGCCTGCGGATCGCGGATTAGCCGGGCTCATCGAGGAACTCCGGCGCCAGACCGGGCAGCCGGCCG
The DNA here is from genome assembly GCA_049679485.1 of Xanthobacteraceae bacterium. Lineage (GTDB taxonomy): Bacteria > Pseudomonadota > Alphaproteobacteria > Rhizobiales > Xanthobacteraceae > BOG-931. The sequence goes on along the minus strand of JBAUGC010000526.1, from coordinate 9,918 downwards.
CCCAATGATCCGGCTGCCATTGCTCCTCGAAATCCGAATGGCCACCGCAAAAAAAGGAAAATGCTAAAGCCTAAAGTTGTGCCGGCCACGTAACGTCCGGCGTTTTGGTCATTCCATTGCAGGCCCTGCTTCTGTTGGCATCATCACAAGACTTTGTTCGGCAATTTGCCGAATTTGCATAGCGAGCAAATCTATTTTCGTAACCCTGATCTTGCATTGCGAATAGTCGTGCGGGGCGAGTGTGGTATCGGTACGAAGCCGTTGATCTATCTCAATGTGCTACGAGCGCGAGGCCCGCACGTTTAACCGGCACGATTACCTCGCAGCTCACGCCGTCGCGAATATCGTATCTAAATAGAAACCAAATCGATTCCAGGAGATTTTGCGATGTTCAAGTTCTACATGCTTCCAATCGCCATCGCTCTGGCGGTGGCGCCGACATATCTGGAGCGGGCCGATGCCAATCCGCTCGCACCTGCCCCGCTGACCGCTGCGGCTCCTGTCTCCGATGTACAGCGTGTCTATTACCGTGCCTACCGTGGCGGCTACCGCGGCGGCTACTACCGCGGCGGCTGGCGCGTCGGCGGGCGCTACTACGGCGGCGTTTGGTACGGCACCGGACGCCGTTGGTACGGCGGCCGGTGGTGGGGCTATGGCGTCGGCACTTGCTGGCGGCCGTCCCCCATCGGTTACGTTTGGATATGTGGCTGAGAGTATCAGGCTTATCAAGCTTAATGAGCAGCGCCTGAGCGCTGCTCAAGATTGTTTGTTTGCTCGCAATACCGAATAGACTGCGCAATCAAACTGCGTGCCGGTCGCCGAAGCGTTTTTGGCAGCCGTCAGTCAAGAGGGAAACAGGGATGAACACGACTCGGAGCTTCTTGAAATATTCTTTGTTGCTGGCGACGCTGGCTCTCGCAGCCTTTGCCGGGCGCGCGGATGCCCAGGCACAGAACGGGTGGACGCAAGTCGGCCTCCTGACCTGCAAGCTCAATCCCAGCATCGGCTTCATTATCGCCGGCCACCAGTCGATGGAATGCAGCTACAAGCCGAGCGGCCCGTACCCGCCGCAAGCCTACGTCGGGGCGATTAACACTGTCGGTCTCGACTTGGGCATCTCGGCCGGCGGCGTACTCGGCTGGGCCGTGTTCGCGCCTACCCAGGGCATACCCGTAGGCGCCCTTGCCGGCGAATATGTCGGCGCCTCCGGCGACATCGGCCTTGGCGTCGGTGCGGGCGCCAACGTTCTGATCGGCGGCTCGGGCCGCACTTTCGCGCTACAGCCGCTTTCGCTTGAGGGCTCCGTCGCCGTCAACATCGCGCTGGGTGTGTCGATGCTGAAGCTGCGTGCAGTTTAGGAACGGCTCGCGCTGTCTTTCGGGACTGACGCCGTTGCGGACCATCTAAAACGCCCGCCCGGTTCGGCGTGAGAAAACTTGTTGCGATTCTGCAGAGCGTAAGAGTGAAACATGTCTGACTTTTCTAACTTCATTTTTAACACTCTGCCGAATTCGCATAGCCAGAATAGATCCTGCCAACGAGCTTGATCGCTGGTATTTCGACAATCGCTTAGATGCTGGCGTTTCGCCGATCGCACATGGAGTTCGCTGTTGGGCGGAGGCCGTCGGCCCGTCACAGGCGGCTAACAGGGACACAGACATGAGTACGATCAGGAGTATCTGCCTCGGTTTGCTTGCGGTGTTTTCTGCGGTCGCGGCGGCGAGTTTGCCGGCTGCCGCGCAGCAAAAACCCAACATCGTCGTCATCATGGGCGATGATATCGGTATGTGGAATATCGGCGCTTATCACCGCGGCATGATGGCGGGCCGAACGCCGAACCTCGACAAGATCGCCAAGGAAGGCATGTTGTTCACCGACTACTATGCCGAGGCAAGTTGCACAGCAGGTCGCGCGAACTTCATTACCGGGGAGCTGCCGATCCGCACCGGCATGACCACGGTGGGTCAGGCCGGCGCATTAATCGGGCTGCCGGCCGAAGCGGTGACCATTGCGACGGTGCTGAAATCTATGGGCTACGCCACCGGCCAGTTCGGCAAGAACCACCTTGGCGACAGGAACGAGTTTCTACCGACGGTCCACGGCTTCGACGAGTTCTTCGGTTATTTGTATCACCTCGATGCGATGGAGGACCCGGCACACCCCAACTATCCGCAGAACCTGTTGAACGTCGTCGGCCCTCGCAACATGGTTCATAGCTGGGCTACCGACAAAGATGATCCGACGGAGATGCCGCGCTGGGGCAAGATCGGCAAGCAGAGGATCGAGGATGCCGGCCCGCTGTATCCCAAGCGCATGGAGGCGGTGGACGACGAGATTCGCGACCTTGCGATCAAATTCATGGACAAAGCTAAACAGGATGGCAAGCCGTTCTTCGTCTGGCTTAACCCCACCCGCATGCACATCGTGACACACCTCTCTCCGAAGTACGAAGCATTGCGTAACTCGGAGAACGGCTGGTCGGAAGAAGAAGCCGGCATGGCGCAGCTCGACGATGACGTCGGCCTGGTGATGCAGAAGCTGAAGGACATGGGCGTCGACGACAACACCATCGTCGTATTCACCACCGACAATGGCACCGAACTCTTTACCTGGCCCGATGGCGGACAGACGCCGTTCGCGCAGTCGAAGGGAACAGTTCTTGAGGGCGGTTTCCGCGTGCCTGCAATCCTCCGCTGGCCCGGCCATGTGCCGGCGGACTCGGTGCAGAACGGCATCTTCTCCGGCCTGGACTGGCTGCCGACATTCGCAGCCGCGGCCGGCAATCCGAACATCACCGACGAATTGCTGAAGGGCAAGACTATCGGCGACCGCACTTACAAGAACCATCTGGATGGGTACAACCAGATGGCCGCCATCACCGGCAAAGGGCCGTCCGCGCGTCACGAAATTTTCTACCTCGGTGAAAGCACGATCGGTGCAGTGCGGATTGACGACTACAAGTACCGCTTCATTGATCAGCCCGCCGGATGGTTGGGCGAGAAGACCCACCCGGACATTCCTTACATCACCAACCTGCGACTGGATCCGTTTGAGCGCACAGGCTGGCCTAACAACGGAACGAAAGATGGAGCCCAGCAATACTTTGACTGGTTCAAGTATCAATTCTGGCGCTTTGTTTTTGTGCAGAAGCTAATGGGCCAGGAAATCCAGACCTTCCTCGATTATCCGCCGATGCAGCGGGGGGCCAGCTTCAATCTTGATGCGCTCAAAGCGGAGATGACCAAAAGAATGGCCGAGGCCGAGGCGGCGGCCAAAGGCCCCGGTCAGTAATAGAAATGATTATCGGCGGGCGGCCTACGCGTAGGTCGCCCGCCAACGGCAGAAACCCGATACATTCTCTTCATCACGCATGTATCTGCTGCGCACTGCCCGAGTGCCGCTCTGCATGGTGGCATGGTGCATGAAAATTGTGCCCTCGTTGCTTCAATGGAGGTACTGTTGTGAGATCGAGATCCGTGTCCTTCAGCATCAACCGCCGCGTCCTGCTCACAATCGCGGCGACGGTCGCGGTCTTGTTTGGAGCTGCACTTCCCGCCTCGACACAGGCGCTGGCGCAGACCGATCCGCTCCCGTCGTGGAACGACGGCGCAAGCAAGCGAGCGATCACCGAGTTTGTTGCTCGCGTTACCCGGCAAGGCAGACCGGATTTCGTGCCGCCCCCTGAACGCATCGCAACGTTCGACAACGACGGGACGTTGTGGGTGGAACACCCGATGTACGTCCAAATGGCTTTTGTGCTCGATCGCGTGAAGGCGTTGGCGCCGCTCCATCCGGAATGGAGGGATACGCAACCGTTCAAGGCGGTGCTCGAAGGGGATATGAAAACCCTCGCCGAATCCGGCGAACACGGCCTCTTGGAATTAGGTATGGCGACCCATGCCGGGATGACCACGGAAGAATTCGAGAACATCGTCACGGATTGGCTTGCGACCGCCCGCGATCCGCGGTTCAAGCGCCGCTACACCGAGCTTTCATATCTGCCGATGATCGAATTGCTCGCCTATCTGCGCGCCAACGGTTTCAAGACCTTCATCGTCTCGGGCGGTGGCGTCGAGTTCATGCGGCCGTGGACCGAGCGGGTCTACGGCGTGCCGCCCGAGCAGGTCGTCGGCTCCTCGATCAAGACCAGGTTCCAGATGCGCGACGGCAGGCCGGAGCTGTTCCGTCTGCCGGAGATAAATTTCATCGACGATAAGGCCGGCAAGCCGGTCGGCATCAATGAATTCATTGGCCGCCGCCCGATCGCCGCATTCGGCAATTCCGACGGCGATCTCGAAATGCTGCAATGGACGACAATGTCCGGGGGCGCCCGTCTCGGCCTTCTGGTCCATCACACCGACGCCGAGCGCGAATACGCCTATGATCGCGACACGTCTTTCGGTCGCCTCGACAAAGCCCTGGACGTGGCCGCTGTGAATCATTGGGTCGTGGTTGACATGAGGAACGACTGGAAGCGAATATTTGCGTTCGAGTAGGGCCCCGGAAAGCACAGTTATGAACCGACGAATTGCTGCAGCCTGTTTCATCTCCGTATTTGGCTTGGGCATCGAGACGGCGCACGCCGGCCCCTGCAGCGCGGAAATCGCTCAGTTCGAACGCGCGGTGCGGCAATCCGCAGGCAACCCGAACGCCGGACCATTTGCGCGGCAATCCATCGGCGCACAGATCGATCGCCAACCGACGCCACGCTCGATCAAGAAAGCTCAACAAAAGGCACAGGCGGAATTTGCGGCGACCTTGGCGCGCGCCAAGCGGCTCGATGCCCGAGACGATCGCGCCGGATGCACACGGGCACTGTCTACCGCCAGGGATATGTACAATCTGCAATGAACGATAGGCGGACAGCAACGACGTGCAGCAAATTCATGCCGGCAGCAACGGCAAGGTCATAAGCCCTTGAAGGCCGTATGATTGACGATGGCGTCGGTGCCCGACTGAATCAAAAGGTCGACTTGTCCGGTCGGGAGCTTGAACCGGGTCGGAATGGACGACAATCTGGCGGCGCGCTGCGGGTCGAACTGATCGAAACCCACTTCGGCGACTTCAAAGCTGATGATGCTGCAGCGCCAATCCCTCGGCGCCCCGAGCCGCCGGGCTTCGGCGGCCGGCAGGCTGCATCGCCACTTGCGTATTGCCTCCTGCCATTCGCGGATGCTCAGCCGAAAGGCGTCAAAGCCGCTGCGAACCGCGGAATCGAGCGCAGTGCTGGTCACCGCGCCGAGCAATTCTGCGCCGGTAGGTCCATCGATGGTGCGTGCCCAATTTCCGGCCGGTGCTTGACCCGCATTGACGACAACGAAGATCAAGCGGCGCAATTGCACCGCCTTTTCCGGCGTGAGCGGCATGTATGGCTTTTCCGCCGCCGCCCGGGCAATCACCAGTCCCGAAAGACCAAAATTGTCAGTGATGCCGCCGTCGGCAAGCTTCAAATATTTGATCTGCTCGGGATCCCGGTAGCGTTTCAGCGCTTCGGCGAAGGCCCGCACTTGCGCTCCCGCATTGCGATCCGCCAGAACGCGATTGACCCATGGCGGTAGCGGTGTCGCACAAGCCGCCGGAAAGCTCTCGAGTACGATGGGCACAAACGCGACCGGCACGGCCGCGGATGCTGCAACCGCCTGCGACAGAGGGTAGTCCCGGATATCGCTGCATAAGGCTGCGAACGTAACCGGGGCGAAGAGAAACGGTGTCCTGTTGTAAAGGTCCGAAGCGTTGATCCAGACAATCGGCCTGCCCTGCTGAAATAGAGCGCCCAAGGTCGCGTGGTCGAAGAGGTTGCGATCGAGCCAGCCGGTCAATCTACTCGCATCGTTCACTCCACCACCCAGGCCTTGCGCAATATTTCTCAAATTGACGGCAGTATTCAGATCCTCCTCGGCATTGCGTATCAAAAAACGCTCGCGGAAATCGGCAAGCGCCGCGCGGCCTTTGAGCCCGAAATAAGCGGCGGTGACTGATCCGCCGGAGACACCCGAAACAAATACCACTCGATCCAGATAACTTTTACCGTCTTTTGTTGGAAGACGATCGAGGCCACGCAACACACCATAGGCAAAGGCGGCGGCGCGTGTTCCTCCACCGGAGAATGCGAGCGCAATAGCGGTGTCTCCGCCAACCTCCGGTGTCGTCAATTGCGCCATCGGACTTGAACCGCCGGCTACCGGCGTATTCACGGGCGGATCGAAGGTGGCGCAGCCCGCCAGCAGTAAAAGACAAAAGCCGAGCGGCTTCGCCTTAGGCCAGACGATAGGGCATCGCGCTGACAGCAATCGCCGGCCCATCATGAAGATACCCTGCAACGGCCCCTGCACATCAAAATTGTCGGCGCGAGTGCGTTTGCTCATCACTCGCGCACGACGCGGCGTTGCAGATGATTCATGGCTGGCAGCGCCTGATCACGATCTCTCTGGTGCCGCCTGCTTCCGATGGGACTGTCCGGGTCTCCTGGCTTCGATGGCAGCTCAGTGCCCGCGACGCGCGCAGAAAAAGCACCGGCGTCCGCAGGCCGTATTGCGGCGCAGAGAACGGGACTGCATCGAGGCCGCCATACAGCGGCCATCCGCCAAAGGCGAAGTAAGGCCATGTACCCCAGCCGCCATAACCCCAGCCGCGGTAGGCCCAGCCGCCATATCCCGCGCCAAGGTGGCCCCAGCCGGGGTAGCTCCCGCGGCCATATCCCCAGTCTCGGTAGCCGAAACCGCCATAGCCCCAACCGCCACCGGAGCGAGCGTCCGCCGTGCTCGGAGGCACCAACGCGGTCACACCGATGGCACTCGCTGCAACGATACCGATCAGTATCCTCTTCATCGCATGCCCTCGTTACAACTAATTGGGCGTCAGTGGACTATTGGGCCGAAGGGGATATCCATCACCTAGGCGCAAATTGCACCGGATAAGATTTCAGCCACGGCACCCAACGGTGCACTACTGCCTGCAAACACCATCAAAAGTGTGGCAATATTGTCCGGGACGACAAAGCTGCCCATGGCCTGCTGCAGCCGCGGCGTGACACACGCACTTGCGCCGGTCATTCCTTCCGCGCAGCGAGGAAAATACTTATGGGGGTTGGCCGTACTTGCGACCCTCGCATCGGCTGATCCAGCGGACACGGCAATCGCGAGTAGCGCCGCGGTAAAGATCTTCAACACATTTCTTCACCCTGTTTCGTTTATCTGTTGAACTCTATATTGGCAGACAGCATGCCGCAATGTTGTTTGGACCGCCGCCGAATTGCACTGATCGCGGTGCGTTTTGTGCAGCTATACGTTGTCGGCAAATTCCAAATCATGGATTTTGCTCTGAAGAGGCTGCCATAATGTGGCGGACGGCTTCTCCCCGAAGATCGTCCGATAGTATGTGGCAAAACGTCCAAGCTCCGAGAAGCCGTAGCGCTCTGCAAGTTCCGAAACCTTCGCTGCTGTAGGGTCGGTGTGTCGGAGCGCGGCATGCGCGAGGTTCAATCGCCGAAGCCGAATATAATGGTTTGGGCTCATGTCCAGGACGTCCAAGCAGCACAATCGCAAAGTGCGTTCCGCCACACGGATGGCTCCGCAGAGTTCCGGTATGGGCACCTGCCGGTTGGGTTTTGCCGCGAGCACGTCCTCGAAGCGGCTCATAACGATCGCGCAGTGACGCCGCTTTGCCGTATCGGCGCGCACCACGTCCGCAGTCAAGCAATTGACAAGTGCATGTATCAGGTCGTTTTCGATTGCCCGGGCGACTTGCCGGTGCGCGACCATTTTACGGTTGATTTCACTGAGGCGGCACGCTCTTGCATGGAGCCGCCGCAATCGGTCCGCGTCTGCCTGCGAAGCTTGAACAATTCGGCCGATTGGCGGCGGGATGATTTCCGACCCGGCGAGAGCCCTGCTGGAGCCGGCGAAGAACTCCGGGTCAACCGATATAATGCCCCATCCGCCGGCGCCAGCCGTGCGTTGATGGGTGCTTTCGCCGACACCGTGGAACGTTAAATCTCGCGATTTCATTTTTACGCCGCCCCATATCGGGGACGGGTCGGTGCGTGTCGCAAACGAAAAGTTCACGTACTTCGACGGCAGCGAGACATAGGCGATGCGCGCCAGGTTCTCCTGCACCGAATGCAGCTCCAGGTGCGGGAGACTGACCGAAGTCACGCGGGCGCTGAAAATTCCTGGGCCGGTGAAAACCAGATTGATCGTCGCGCCGCGAAAATTCGCCTGGAACACACTCGGATCAGAAAATGCGGTTGTGCCAGTTGCTGGCATAGCGCTCGCTCTCAAATCGGCCAAGGCCCGCCTACGAGTAATCGTGGCGAGGCCGACTGGATCTGCGGTGTCGCAGTAATGAATGCAGTGTCCGAGAAGCGCTTGTCGCTGGCTATGCAAATTCGGAAGCTGCCGGCGCAAAGTCGCGCGGCGGCCGATGCAGCGTCTCGGAGGGCGAAACTCCAAACAGGGCTCGATACTCGACCGAAAAGCGTCCGAACTCCCAAAAGCCGTGGTCGGCAGCGATCTCGGTTACGGTCGATGTACCTGGCGCGGCCTGCACCAGTGCTCGCCGTGCCAAATGCATCCGCCGGAGCCAAAGATACCGGATCGGACCCATGCCAAGGTGCTCGTGGCAACAGGCACGCAGTGTGCGTTCCGACACGCCAATAGCCCCGCAAACTTCCGCCGCGTACAACGGCACAGATTCATGCTCGGCGAGGAATTCCTCAAGTCGCGCCATGACGACCGAGTGACGGATCTTACCAGCGCTCCTTTCGACTGGAGTATTTTCGGTCAGACACATGATCATCGCGTGCGTGAGTGCATTTTCCAGCGCCCGAGTCACTCCCGGGTTGGCAAGAATGTCGGGTGCGGTTTTGGCAAGACGGCCGGCAGTCTCGTGAAGGCCCAACAGCCGTGACATGTGCTGGGGAGACGGCCTGACTACCGTAGTGATCGACGCCCGCGTCAATGGACGGCCGGCAATAGCCTCTCCAGCGGCAGCAAAATCCTCCGGCGTCAACGACATGCCTCCCCACCGACAAGATGCTGCGGTCTGTCGGTGCATCTCATTGCGATCGTTAACAATGATCTCGCCGGATGACACCTTCGTACCGCAGTGCCTGATTTCCGGCTGATCGGAATCGGTCAGGAAGCCAATCGCTGTCCATCGCGCAGACACCGCGCCATGAAAAATCCGCGCGAGAGTTTCACTACCGCGCTGCATCCAGAGGCGCCGCAGGTTGATCGTCGTCAGCTCCGCGCGGAAGTCCCCTTTTCCTGTCGGCAGAATCTCAAATTGCGCGCCATGGATGGCCGCCTGATACGGGCTGAGATCGGTAAAACTACGAACTGAACTCGACGGCAACGGATTCGCCCCGCGTTGATAGTGCACCCGCAAAGGCGTTCGGCGCTAAGTGAATCTAGAAATCGTTCACAAAAACTAGCACGCCCGGCCCGGCCATTGCTAAATAATAGGCAAATACTCAAAGCCCGACCTTTGTTGCGAGTCAAATAATTCTCGAACGTCTGTGGATCGGGCTAACGAGCACTGACTCGCGCGGAAGTGGAGTTTCCGGACGTAATACATGCAAAACCGCTCTGATATGCATCGATTAGACGAGATTAGCGCATCGGAGACTTAAAAGCCGTGCGCTCCGCAAAAATGCGTGGCGCGCCTTCGACTCCTTTTGCCGTTTTTGCATAGCTGACCGCTGTTTTTTCGACTTAAGAATAAATTGTGGTGCGGTTGGCTGTCGCCGCAGGGCGGCACATTGCGTTTGTTGGGTTTATCCAACCGGATCGTTCAGTCCTTCTCGGCCGGATGCCGCAAATCGAAGAGCCGGGAAATGGTTGTGAGTAAAATCCGATCGTCAATCGCCGCTGCGGCGTTTTTTTTAGCGACGTGCATTGCCGCACAGGCCGCCGATAT
>JBAUGC010000525.1:0-8607 GCA_049679485.1 Xanthobacteraceae bacterium | reverse complement strand
ATCCGATCACGGTCAAGAAGCATCTGCGCGCGCAGGAGATCGCGCTGCAGTACAATCTCCCATGCGTGTACCTGGTCGATTCGGGCGGCGCGTTCCTGCCGCTGCAGGACGAGGTCTTCCCCGACCGCGACCACTTCGGGCGCATCTTCTACAACCAGGCGCGCCTGTCGGCGGCGTCGGTCGCGCAGATCGCGGCCGTGATGGGCTCGTGCACCGCCGGCGGCGCCTACGTACCGGCGATGTCGGACGAGACCATCATTGTGCGCAACCAGGGCACTATCTTTCTCGGCGGCCCGCCGCTGGTGAAGGCGGCGACCGGCGAGGTAGTCTCGGCCGAAGACCTTGGTGGCGCCGACGTACACGCCAAAAAATCCGGCGTCGCCGATTATTACGCCGAGAATGATCGCCATGCGCTGGCGCTATGCCGCCGCATCGTCGGCACTCTGAATACCAAGAAGCCGGACGACATTGTGCTCGCAAAGCCAGGCGAGCCGAAATACGACGCGAGCGAACTCGACGGCATTGTTTCGGCCGATCTCAAGAAGCAATACGACGTCCGCGAGGTGATCGCGCGCCTTGTCGATAGCTCCGAATTCGACGAGTTCAAGGCGCTTTACGGCACCACGCTGGTCACCGGCTTCGCCCACATTCACGGCTTGCCGGTCGGCATTCTGAGCAACAACGGTATTTTGTTCTCGGAGAGCGCGCGCAAGGCCGCGCACTTCATCGAGCTGTGCTGTCAGCGGCGTATTCCGCTGCTGTTCTTGCAAAATATCGTCGGCTTCATGGTCGGCCGCGAATACGAGGCCGGCGGCATCGCCAAGGACGGCGCGAAGATGGTCACCGCGGTCGCCTGCGCGCAGGTGCCGAAGATCACGGTGGTGATCGGCGGCTCCTATGGCGCCGGCAATTACGGCATGTGCGGCCGCGCCTATGGCCCGCGGTTTTTGTTCACCTGGCCGAACGCGCGCGTCTCGCTCATGGGCTCGGAGCAGGCGGCGAGCGTGCTCGCAACCGTGCGGCGCGACAATATCGAGGCGGCGGGAAAAACATGGCCGGTGGAAGAGGAAGAGGCGTTCAAGAAGCCGATCCGCGATCAGTTCGAGACGGAAAGCAATCCTTATTACGCCACAGCGCGGCTATGGGACGACGGGATCATCACACCGGCCGAAACCCGCCGGGTGCTGGCGCTGTGTTTTTCCGCGACGCTGAACGCGCCGATACCCGAGACGAAGTTCGGGGTGTTTCGGATGTGACGCTCAGAGTGAGCCGTTTAGCGACGGCGAACCGTCGCCAAATTCACGCCGCTCTTGGCCTAATGGCCTTGAGCTTGTCACCGATTGCGCGCTTGCGTTCCATCAGCTCGTAATCTGTCTGAAGCCCGACAAAAAATCCTTCCGACATGCCGAAGTACCGCGCGAGCCGCAGGTCCGTGTCCGCCGTGATGGCACGTTTGCCAAGGACAATCTCATTGATCCGGCGGGGCGGAACATTGATCGCGCGCGCAAGAGCAGTCTGCGACAGCGCCATCGGCTGCAAGAACTCCGCCAGCAATATTTCTCCTGGATGCGGATTGGGCAGGAGGTCAGTGGTAGTCGACGATCTCGACTTGGTGCGCATGATTATCCTTCCAAGTAAAGCAAATCCGCCATTGATCGTTGATGCGGACGGAATGCTGCCCGGCGCGGTTGCCCCTCAGTGCTTCGAGCCGATTGCCGGGAGGAACGCGCAAATCGTCGAGGCGCTTGGCATTGTTAAGAAGACGCAGCTTTCTTAACGCCACCGCCTGAATATCGTCCGGCAGTCGTCGGCTGCGCCGACCTGACCAAATCGTCGCCGTGTCCGTATCGCGAAAGCTGACGATCACGCAAGCAATTGTAACGCAGAACGTTATGCGTTACAAGAGGCAGCCGGATCGCTTGCACTCTGGGATCGCCGTGAGCGGCGGACTGAATATGGCCAGCCCATGAATGACGGTTTCCCCGGCACCGGACGCATCGAAGCGTTTAGCGACGGTGTGATCGCCATCATCATCACCATCATGGTGCTCGAGCTTAAACTGCCCGAGCACTCCATCGTCAACGGCCTTTGGGCTGGGCTTCTTGGCCCGCTCCTGCCCAAGCTCATTCCCTATTTGCTGAGCTTCGTCGTCATCGCGATCATGTGGGTGAACCACCATCAGCTGCTGCATGGCGCCCGCCAGGCGACGCGGGCGGTGCTGTGGTCCAACATCCATCTGCTGCTGTGGATGTCGCTCATTCCGATTGCGACGGTAATTGTCGGCGAAGATCCGTTTGTGCCGTTGTCCGTCGCGGCCTACGGCTTCGTCCTCACGGCGAACGCCAGTGCGTTCATGCTGTTGCGATGGTGTGTCGCTCGCCAGGTCCGCGACAACACCGGCCTGATGCGGCAGCATAACAGCGTGATGATGAAAAATCTTTTCGCGGTGGCGCTATACGCACTATCGGTCCCGCTCGCCTTCGCTTCGGTCTACATCTCGATGGCGATCTTCGTCTTAATTCCAGCGTTGTTCTTTATGCCCGATCTGCTGCCAGCGGCAAGAAAGGATGGCCGAACTGAGTAAAAGCAGAGATCAATGCACCGTGCAGTCCGAGACTGTCGGAGTCGGCGGGCTAGCATGCTGGTCTCTCAGTCGTCTTGTCTTCGATTCGGTTTTTGCCGTCACGCCTTCTTCCGCTTCCTCTCCGGCAGCTTCGCCACCTTGCGCAAGGCCGCGTTAATGCGGCTCTGCCAACCGCGACCGCTGCGGCGGAAATGCGCGAGCACGTCAGGATCGAGCCGGAGGCTGACTGCCCGTTTCGGATTGCGCGAAGGCGGCCGGCCACGCCGCACAAGTTTACCACCCTCATACAAATCCGCGCTGCGGAACCATTCGTCGGTCAATTCTGGAATCTCTTCGTAATCCTTAGGACCAAGCACATACTGGTCCACTTTCTTTAGATCACTTCCGACCCCTTTCGAACTCCCGACCGTAGCGCGCTTTTTCTCGCTCATCAGCTTTCCTCATTGAAATGATGTGCCGGTGCGCTCCGCGAGGCGTCCATACGACGACAACCATGCGATCCCTCAAGAAGCCGATTGTGACGACGCGGATTTCACCGTAGTCGTATCGATCGTCCGATCGCTCGATGACGCGGCCGGCAAACACCCGTTCGGCATCCTCGAAATCGAGGCTCCGCTTGCAACGTCCATTGACGCTTAGCGGGATCGTAGGTAATTGCCATCTTGAATTAGTGTATATACGATAAATGGTGTGCGAGCAAGAGGAGCCCGGCCATGTCCAAGACGATCGAGCACATTCATTGGCCGGACGCGCCGGATATGTGGATGCCGTATGCGCCCGCAATCAAGGTGAGAGGCGGCACGACCGTGTATCTCGCCGGTGTCACGGCGGCGCCGGTGTATCACCATCATCCGCATCGGCCGGAGGAGTTCGACGCCATGCCACACGACATGGCGGGGCAGGCGCGGGCAGCGCTGGAAAATCTCAAGCGCGGACTTGACGCCGTCGGTGCGACGTTCGCCGACGTGGTCACCGCCGACCGCTTTGTAACCGATCTCACCGATCAGGATGCGCTCAACCGCGCCTGGGCCGAATACTTTCGCGACGCCAAGCCGGCGACGACCACCGTACAAGTGGTGCGGCTCGCGACGGATCCGCGATGTCTCGTCGAGATCAACGCGGTCGCTGTGGTCGATTGAGAGCGTAGTCGGCTTCGACGCGGCTCCTTGACGCAGGCGCCTATTGGCCGCTCTATCCGCGTCGAGAACTTACAAAATGGAAACGGAGGCTCGCATGGCCGAGTTGGCGTATCGAACGGCGCTCGTCGTTGGGGTTGGCGGCGGCCTTTCCGCTTCGGTGGCGCGGACATTTACCAAAGCAGGCATGAAGGTAGCGCTTGCCGCTCGCCGCGCCAACGATCTCGCGCCGCTCGCAAAGGAAATCGGCGGGAAGGCGTTTGCGTGTGATGCGACAAAGCATGAGCAGGTCTCGAAGCTGTTCGCCGATGTCGAAGCTGCGTTCGGCGCCCCAGATGTCGTTGTCTACAATGCCAGCTATCGCACCCGTGGCCCGTTTGTGGAACTCGATCCGGCCGAAGTGGAGAAGACGCTCATTGTCAGTGCATTCGCCGGGTTCCTGGTGGCGCAGGAATGCGTCAAGCGCATGTTGCCGGCGGGCCACGGGGCTGTCCTGTTCACCGGCGCGTCCGCAAGCGTCAAGGGCTACGCGCAATCGGCGCCCTTCGCGATGGGCAAATTCGCTTTGCGCGGACTGGCGCAAAGCATGGCGCGGGAGTTGTCGCCCCGCGGCATTCATGTCGCCCACATTGTGATCGACGGTGGTATCCGCAGCGCAGGCCGCACCGAGCCGCCGGATAAGCCCGACAGCATGCTTAGTCCCGACGCTATCGCGCAAACCTATCTCGATCTCCTGCGGCAGCAACGCAGTGCTTGGGCCTGGGAAATCGAACTGCGTCCTTGGGTCGAGCGGTTTTGAGCTTCAGTACCGAGCGCCGCTATACTCGTGCGATGCCGGGAACGATTGCCAGGGCGGGACTGGTCATCCTTGCGCTCATCGTTGCCGCGAGCATCGCTACGGCGCAGACCACGCGCCAGAAACGTCAGCAACGCGCCGTCGAGCCCGCGGTCCCTGCCGTATCAGTCGATGCGCGCGACAGCGTTGTAGCGGCACCCGGCGCGTTCAACGGGCGGCCGTATTGGCTGGCGCTCGCCCAGTGCGGCGGTATCTATTTCAAGCTGAACACACTTTATACCGATGTCGCCGTGCACGCCCGCGTGGTCAAGCCCAATCCGACCACTAATGCAGAGTTCACCAGGAAGCTCAACGATGCGATCAAGGCCGCGACAACCTTGTTAAACGGCGCCGAGCATTTTCTGATGACCAATCGCGGCGTGGAGCGCGCCGATGCGGTGCTCACCTATGAAGGCCAAATGCGTGCGGCCGGCGACCGGCTCAAGACCATCGAGGCCGCCCTCGCGGCAGCAAAAGCTTGCCCAACGCTATATCAGGCTTGCCGGGACGCTCATCCCAAGGAGTGCGGTGAATCGCTGATTCCGGCGCGCTGATTTTCGCTTTGACGTTTGCGAAGATACTCGCGCGTCAGGCGGGCGCGGCATCGGCAGAAGGAGGGGTGTGATGAAGCTTATGTTGGCCGTCTTGATGGTCTTGGTGGTGGTCGGGGCAGGCACGCGGGAGGTGACCGCCGAGCAGGCGGCGGCATCGCCTGGGGCAGTCGAGCCGGCCGCGCCCAAGATTGGCGAAATCATGGTGCTGCAGCAGTTGCGTCATATCAAGCTCTGGTTTGCCGGCCGCGGCGGCAACTGGCCGCTCGCCGACTACGAGATCGATGAGCTTAAGGAGGGTTTTGACGATTTGAACCAGGTTCTCGGCGGCGACACCGTGGAGAAGGCGGTGGGCGGTGGGATTGCTTCAATTGAGAAGGCGGTGGAAGCGAAGGATCGCGCGGCCTTTGCCAACGCGTTCGACAACCTTACGGCGGGCTGTAACAGCTGCCACCATTTGCTGGATCGCGCTTTTATCGTGATCCAGCGTCCGACGGCGCTGCCGTACAGCGACCAGGTCTTCGCACCGCAGAAGTAGCCGCCACCCGCGTCAACGCGCCGCGGCGCCCGGGCTCGGGAGCGGCGCATTTCGAACCAATATTAGTTGGACCCTGGATGATGTTGCTTCCAACAGGAGGTCCACGATGACCTATCGCGTCTACTCAGGACCGCGCGGCTCGCAGTCCATCTCTCCCCTGGAGAAGGATCGCCACCTCTTCAAGGAGTTCAGCGTTCTCGACGAGGCCATGAGCTGGGCGCGGCATATCAACAACAGCGGACGAGTCGCCTTGCTGATCGAGGGTGATGACGGCACGCGGTTGACGAAGCAGCAGATTGTGACGGCGCTGAAGAACCCAGAGAGCATCGACTCGCACCATGACGCTGCCTGAGGCGGCAGTTTTCTCGCGGACGGCCGAGCGGCTCTCAGTAATCGAGCCCAGAAAGCAGCGCCAGGTCGGAAATTTCGTGGAGCGGCGCGAACCGCTCATACTCGTTCGGCAAGCGCGCACGATTGAGCCACACGGCGCGAAAGCCAAACGAAGACGCGCCCATAACGTCCCACCGGTTGGAAGACACGAACACCACCTCTCCCGGCGTGATGTTAAAACGCTCGGTCACCAGTGCGTAAACCTCCGGCCGCGGCTTGTAGGCGCGCACGGCCTCGACGGACAGCACTGCATCCAGCAGCCCGCCGATATCGGCCGCACCAACGGCGGCGGATAACATTCGCGGCGAGCCGTTCGAGAGGATGGCAAGGCCCGCGCCGCGCCCTTTGAGATCGCTGAGCGCAGGCCGGGCCTCAGCAAATGCGTCGAGCTTGAGATAGGCATCGAGAAGTTTCGGCCGCAGCGCGCGATCGACTGACGGGACACGGGCCAGCGCATAGTCGAGCGCCTGCTCGGTAAGCGCCCAAAAATCGATGTAATGACCCGCCAGCGTCAAAGTCCAGGTGTATTCGAGCTGCTTGGTTCGCCAGATCTCTGAACACCGTTCTGCTTCGGGGCCGGCCGCGCTGCGATGGCGCGCTATCGCGGCGTGGACGTCGAACAGCGTGCCGTAGGCGTCGAAAACGTAGGTCCTCATGCTCTTGCCTCCTTGCGGCGGTCATGGTGACAAACGGGCGCCCATGGGACAATGGAAGCTCGTGGAAGGATGATTCGATGAGCCGGCCCGTCACCTGGTCGAAAACCCTAACCTTTTTCGAGAATGCTTGGCACGAAGGAAACGTGCCGATCATGGGCGTGCGCACGCATGCGGCGTGGCTTTGCACGTCGGTGTTCGACGGGGCCCGGGCCTTCGAGGGCACCGCGCCCGATGTCGATTTACACTGCGCGCGCATCAACGAATCCGCCAAGACAATGGGGCTGAAGCCGGTCGTCGAAGTAGAAACCTGGCTCGGTCTCGTGCGCGAAGGATTAAAGCGGTTCGAGAGCGATGCCGAGCTTTACATCCGCCCGATGTATTGGCCCGAGGATGCGGCATCGGGGGCGGTGCGGCCGGACCCTGAAACCACCCGCTGGTGCCTGACGCTCTACGTCGCCCCGTTGCCGAAGCCCACGGGTACCGCCATCACTTTGTCGCCTTACCGCCGCCCGACGCGCGAATCCGCTCCGGTCGATGCCAAAGCTGGCTGCCTCTATCCGAACAATGCGCGCGCCATGACCGAAGCGCGCTCGCGCGGCTTTGACAATTGCCTGATGTGCGACATGCTGGGTAACGTTGCCGAACTTGCCACCGCGAACATTTTCATGGTCAAGGACGGTGTTGCTTTCACGCCCGTCTTCAACGGGACGTTCCTCGCCGGGATCACGCGGGCGCGGGTAATAGCGTTGCTGCGCGAGGCGGGCGTCACGGTCGTGGAAACGACGCTGCGCTATTCCGATTTTCAGTCGGCCGACGAAGTGTTTTCGACCGGCAACTACACCAAGGTCTCGCCGATCATCCGCGTCGATGAGCGCAACCTGCAGCCCGGTCCGATCTATCGGCGCGCACGCGAACTGTACTGGGATTTTGCCCACGCGACCGCGTGACCAAGGCCAGGAATCAGAGCCTTTAACGGCCAACAGCGACGGTTTCGCGCCGTCGCCTTCAGCGGATCGTGGTCGCGCGTCGCAAAAAAAGCGGGGCCAATGGCCCCGCTTTCTATTCACGCCGATCGCCGCGACGGAATTATTTCATCGCCGCTTCGTACATCTCGGCCACATTGTCCCAATTGATCAGGTGATCAACAAAGGCCTTGAGATAATCCGGGCGGCGGTTGCGATAATCGATGTAATAGGAATGCTCCCATACGTCGCAGCCGAGAATCGGCGAGGCGCCATGCACTAAGGGGCTCTCGCCGTTAGCGGTCTTCATGATCGCGATCTTGCCGTCCTTCACCGCCAGCCAGCACCAGCCGGAACCGAATTGCGTTACGCCGGCCTGGATGAAATCCTCCTTCATCTTGGCGATGGACCCGAGGTCGGTCGTGATCTGCTTTTCCAGTTTGCCGGGCAGCTTGTCGCCGCCGCCGCCCTTTTTCATCCATTTCCAGAAATGAATGTGGTTGTAGTGCTGGCCGGCGTTGTTGAAGAGGCCCGGGTTCTTGCCGAACGTTCCTTTCACGACCTCCTCGAGCGGCTTGTTTTCCCACTCGGTGCCCTTTGCGAGATTATTCCCATTGGTGACGTAGGCTTGGTGGTGTTTGTCGTGGTGATATTCGAGCGTCTCGCGAGACATGTACGGGGTCAGCGCGTCGTAGGCGTACGGCAGATCGGGCAGGGTGAATGCCATTGGTTCTACTCCTCAATGTGAAATCGGAACTGGTTTGGGGGCACGTCGATAAAACCGCCTCGGCAACACAAGGTTTCGTCTAAATAGGCCCATGGCCCGGTCTGGGCAACGGTGTCGGGCGGGCGAATGGTGGCCGTTATCCTCTTGGCTGTCGTTGCTAACCTTGCTGGTATTTATCCTTGCGCCCTAGTCGGACGACGGCCAAAATAAGGAGTGGGTGTAGGATAC